>NZ_NTZO01000267.1 GCF_002559405.1 Bacillus sp. AFS001701
CATTTAAAATCATTATTAAAAGATTTATATTATCAAAATGGAATCACCTAATATACGATTGACCCTTTTATATTTCAACACTTTGAAAAGAGTCCAACCTAAATTGGACTCTTTTTTACAATTTACTTTATCTCTTTTACTTCTACTATACGATCCATTTTTAATTCATCATTTTCTCTTGAGAAATGGTAAGTAATTTCAAATGATTTCATTTTAGTTTTACCATGTTTATCAGTTATCTCATACGACTCATTTGTTGTAATGATCATACCCGAATCATCTTGCTTTGAATTTTTCATAGAAAAGCTTGTGAGTTTTTGCGTTGTATCCTTTTTCTTAATTTTGTCTTGATATTCCTTAGACTGTAAGAATGCTTGGCCATTTTGATTAAACAAGCCGTTGATTAGTTGCTTTTCTTCTAAATCAGAAGAAGGCTTAGGACTTGGTAAATACTTATCAAAAAAACGTTTAAGTCCTGCAAAAAAACCATCTTTCTGATCTGTCTCGTCCTGATTTTCAACTGGCGTATCAAACATTAAATCTACATATTTTCCTGTAACCGGAATATCATCCGTTTTAAATAATTCACCATTCTTTTCAATTTCAGCGTGAACTACTGTTTTACCATTTAATAAAAAAGGACCAAAGCGATCTAGTTCACTTACTTTTTGCCCCGTATCATTTCCATTTACAAAAAGTTCTGCCTCAGGTTCGTTTGAGTAAATTTGGACATAACTAACATTAAAAGTTAATTCCTGTGATAACTTATTTTTTGAAGCAGAAGAAAAATCTATATCAACTGCATCCTTAACATCACTATAAACACCTTTATATGAAACAGCCATTGTGTACTTTCCAGGTAAAATTTTGTGGTATGTTGTTTCATATTCGTCTTTATTTAAATGTGTAATATGATTATTTAATTTTAATTCAATGTCGTCAATTGGCGAAGAAATCTTTAATTCGAATGGTTGGGCACTTATTAAATACGTTTGATAAATCCCTAAAAATTTACTACCCTTTTTAATTGAAAGCACATAATTCCCACGACTATCTATTAACTTACTATTAATTACTTTATTATTTTGAATCATATCGTCTAATTTATCTAAAACATCATAGCTATTTAAGTAATCCATAAATGCGATTACTGAGTCTTCATCTAGGGATGCCCCAGTACCACCTTTTTGTAGCATATGTGTAACTTCTTTATAATTATTATCTGACACAGCTTTATCAAAAATCTTCACTAATCTTTTAGGCGAATTTAAGTAATTTAATGTTAAATGTATAATTAATACCGCGATAATTGGTATTAAAATAAACATCCATTTACTTTTAAAACTAGGTATTCGTTTTTTTCGCATTGTTCGTATACCCGCTCTTGACAAGGAATTTTGTTCTCTTAACTGAGTTTCCATTTATTTTTAACTTCCCCTTAAATTTTCATTCTATATAGTACATGTTTTTAATAGATAAATTGAATCTAAATAAATACTTAAAAAAGTAAACTATAGTCTATCATACTATTTTTTATTTAAAGGGTAAAAAGAAATTTTTTTATTATTTAGTGGAAGTAATTGGTTTCATTTCTCTTAAATATATGTATGACATCCTTTCCATTTACTTGTTAAACTATAAGAATTGAGATATAGGAGGAGAGAAATTGAAGCCGTTAGTTAATCGGAAAGAATCGATTTATTTTATATTACTTTTACTTATTAGTATTCCAATTTATTTTTTACTTATTTTAAGTGTTGTTGGTCTTATTATTTTAGGAATTTTAATCGTTTTTCCACTTTTTGCCCATTTAATTTTCACTGCCCACATACGTATAAATGGCGTTAAGATTACTGAAAAACAATTTCCAGAAGTTTATTTCAGAACAAGAGAAATTTCAAAGGAAATGGGCTTTTATTTCTTACCAGATGTATATGTAATCCAATCTGGGGGATTGTTAAATGCCTTTGCTACGCGTTTCTTTGGACGGAATATGATTGTATTATATTCAGATTTATTCGAAGAGATTGAATCAAATCCAAAAGTAGTTGATTTCGTGATTGCACACGAGCTTGCACATATTAAACGAAATCATATTCTAAAAAGGGCTTTAGTATTGCCTGCAAATTGGGTTCCTTTTTTAGGTTCGGCATATTCACGTGCTTGTGAGTATACAAGTGATCGAATGGCTAGTCATTATATAAATGATTTTGAAGCATCGGCTCAAGCACTTACAATGTTAGCCGTTGGTCGCAAATATTATCAACAAATTGATCAGCATGAATATTTATTAAATAGTAGCAATGAACAAGGCCTTTTAATTTGGTTAAGTGAACGATTAATGTCCCATCCAACTTTACCAAAACGTATTAACGCTTTGCATCATTTTAATAATGTAGAAAGCGATATTAAATTTAAAACACCAAAACGCGTATACGGAATTGCTGTAATTGTATTCGGGTTGTCATTCGGGATTATAGTCGGTGCAGGATTATTAGTAGAAAAGGCGATTCCACTAGCACAATCATTCGTTGATGGCTATTTAGCTGCGGAAACACCATTAACGCAAGCAGTACTTGATAACGATGGTGAACAAGTTAAAGAGTTAATTGACGAAGGCGCAGACGTAAATGAATTGAATGATGACTACGAATCTCCACTTCTCGTAACTTCATATACTGATGATGATCATCTTAACTTGGAAATGTTAAAGTTATTACTTGATAACGGAGCTAATCCTTCTATAGGAGATGCAGATGATTGGACAATCTTACACGCCGCCGCTTCTATGGGAGACAAGCAAGCAATTGACTTACTACTAAAATACGGAGCAGATATTAACCAGCAGGACAGTTCTGGAGAAACACCTATTTTTGATACAACTTATGAAGTAGATGATGTAAAAACATTCCAGTATCTAATTAAAAAAGGTGCAGACTTATCAATAAAGAATGTGGATGGAATGACAGTAAAAGAAGTAGCTAAGGAAAATGGAGCAAAGAAAATCTTAAAGTGGTTAGATAGTCAAGTAACCGAGATTAACCTTTAAGACATACACAAGTAGTTTTTTATCAAGTGTCAGAGTCAGTAAAAAAGCAAAGTTCATAAATCACTGAACTTTGCTTTTTTTAATAGCTTTTGAAGAAGTAACTGTCCTTTTTCAACTATTCTCTGGATTTAATTAAGCTTAAATTATATTTTTCTACATCATTAAGCTCTCCGCCATATGCTGGATTAGGTTTATACCAAGACTTCGAGCTGAAATAAATCGTCAAGTCACTAGATTTAAATACTAAACCATGCCTAGCATAGATTTCATTTCTGGCTAAACGCAATTCATTTGGAGCTAATTTAATTAGATCTGCATTCGTTAGTTTTTTACTATTACTTTCCGGTAAAACATAATCTTTTGATTGCTTTTCTTCATCGGTAACTTTTGTTTCCTTAGAAGTCGCTTCCTTAGTTTTTGTTTCAGTTGGCTTTTCACTCTTTGTTTCTTTTTTTACATCCTTATTCGTTACTGCCTTTGTAGAAGCATTTTCCGGATGAATACTACCTTCATTCATTATTTTTGGGTAAACATAAAAAATTGCTGTAGCACCAATTATAAGTACTCCAGCTATCGAGAGTATTAACGAAAAGTATCGTTTATTACCTAAACCATCTTCCTTATTCTTAACTTTTCTATGTTCTGAACGACTTTCAACTTTGTTTTCTGCCTTATTAGCCAAATTCTTTCACTCCCCTAATACAGTTATAAGTAAGTACACTTATCATATTATCTAATCTATTTGCTTAAAATCCAATTCTTTTAATAGAAGTTTAATACGTTATTAACACAATTGAAAAGACTATATTAAATAAACAAGAAATCCCTAGTTCCAGCAAACGGAATTAGGGATCATTCACCACTATATTTATTGGATATTGACGCTAATATATTTACCTCCTCTAGTTCCAACAATTACTTGTTGTCCAACTACAACTGGAGATGCCTCAATATTGGCACCTAGATTAATCTTATTGAGCATTTTTCCGCTACCACTTATTAAGTGCAGGTTCCCAACAGAATCACCTTGAATTAAGTAAGCTTTATTATCCTTTGTATAAACCGCTACTGTAGACGACCACGCATAGTTTGGTAAATTTAAATGCCATTTTTCTTTTCCAGTAACAGTATCATAACTAATTAATAAGCCCCCATTCATCGTTTTATACCTTGAAATATTAAAAATAACCTGCCCTTTTAATGGCCCAGTTCCAACAATTGGAGTCGCTAACAGTCCACCATTAACAGGATGATTACCTTTTAACGAATAACCCGGTACTTTCTTCTCCCAAATTACTTTACCAGTAAGCCCATTTAACTTTTGAATACGTGCATAGCCTTTAGTTCCTTGTTTATCGATTTCAGAACCTGTGTATAAAAACGGCGTACCATTTGAATTCTCAATGACAATTGACGCATCCGTATCGTCATATGCATTATTTGCCCAAATTGGCCTTTTCTTAATAATATCCAGCGCTTGAATACCACCACCATTATCGGCAAAGTATGCAATATTTTTAAATACCGCTACTGAATTTTCAATACCTTGGTAAGAATTATTTTTAAGTTTATAACGATATTTTGAAGTTACTGGAGAAATTTTTATCTTTTTAGCCTTTGGATCATATTTAGTATTTAGTTTGATAAAATAAACTAGTCCATTTTCCCCGCAGACTAACATAGCATCATCTTCTCGGTTAAATAACGCAGAGCCATCAAAAGCTCCCCAACCACGAAAAGAATACGAATCAATTCCTGGAATAAATGCTAATTGAGAGCCATCAATTAGACTAAAAATCCTCATACCTATTTTTCCGGTTTGTGGTATACCTTGTCCAACATATAAAAGAGGATAACCACGTGGATCAAGAGCCACGCTACCTTTAATTGGATTTTGAATATTAATTGGATTTCTTGTTTTCTTACCTGTTGCTAAGTCTAAAAAGTAAACTTTTCCATCTAAAGATCCATAAACTACCTCTTTAAAATTTGACTTTGTTTTAAATTGGGAATATAAATTCATAATTTTTTGTTCTTGTGGTTTCCATTCAATTACACTAGGTTGGCCAGTCCATCCTGAGCCCCCGCCCCATCCAGATGAAGAAGAAGTTTGAAAAGACCAGCTCTTCACTAACTTTTGCTTTGAAATAACTGTCGTTCCCATCGAACCGTTATTTCGGAAAGGTCCGCCTCGAAAGCTCAATATTCCATTAATAGTTTGATACTGCTCTGGGAAAGGCTTTGTAAACACTTTTGTACTATTACTGAAACTATACGATAGGTTTTTACTACTTGGGAGTGGATTCAGTTGTAGTGCCTCCCATTTTTTTTGTGGATTTGTCTCAACCTTTTGAAGTGTTGATGGTCCACTACTCTTTTGATTTGTCGCTGCTTTTACTTCATTATTACTTATTAAATTGGTCTCATGTTTAGTGCCTCTATATTTCAACGATGGTGAACTAAATATACTAGTTAGAAGTATTGCAGCAGAAAAGATTATACCGATCTTTGTCTTCAATTTAAGCCCTCTCCCTCATATCTTAATAGACTATTACTATGAAACTACTAAGATTATATATAAAAGGAAGTAAGCAATTTGTCACATTTTGAAATTAACTAGTTATTTTTACTTAAAGATCGATCGCTTTATTTTGATTCCTACTAATTTTTACTTTAGTATTAATAATGTAATTTTCATTCTTTTCTATAAATTCCCACTATTTACACCTTGAGTCCCTTAAAACTTATGATACATTTAAAGAAGAGACATGATAGATTACCAGCTCAGGAGGGAACATCCTTGATCCAGACTTTGCAAAAAATTATTGGCAATCGGAAATTAAAGGAGTATGAAAAAGTTGTTCAAGAGATAAATACAAAGGAGCCATTCTTTGAAGGTCTTCTAGATGAAGATTTGCGTAAATTTACTTCTCTATTAAAGCAAAAAATATCTAATAACGAAGCTGTTACTCATGAAATTACAGTAGATGCTTTTGCTCTAGTACGTGAAGCATCAAAACGTGTTTTAGGGATGCGCCCTTATGATGTTCAATTAATTGGCGGCCTTGCATTACTAGATGGAAATATTGCTGAAATGCCAACTGGGGAAGGAAAAACATTGGTTTCTTCATTACCTGCCTATACTCGTGCGCTTGAGGGAAAAGGCGTACATATTATTACGATAAACGAATATTTGGCTCGACGCGACGCGGAACAAATTGGGCAAATTCATGAATTTTTAGGTCTTACAGTAGGTTTAAACATTCTCAATTTAACTTTGGAGGCTAAAAAAGCTGCATACAATGCAGATATTACTTATGGAATCGGAACAGAATTTGGTTTTGATTATTTACGAGATAATATGGTTACTTCTTTAGTTGAACAAGTTCAACGCCCATATCATTATGCAATTATAGATGAAGTTGACTCAGTATTAATAGATGAAGCAAAAACACCACTAATTATTGCAGGAAAAAAACCCGCACAATCACACTTATACTCGCTTTGTGCACGTTTTATTCGTACGTTTATAAAAGGTAGAGATTATTTTTTAGATCAAGAAACTAAAGCAATTACTTTAACTGAAGAAGGTATTGCAAAGATTGAAAAAGCCTTTATGATTGAAAATTTATATGACCTAGAACATACAACGCTTTTCCACTATGTTCATAACGCATTGCGAGCCGATTTAATATTACAACGCGATGTTGATTATATTATTCATGAAGGCGAGATTAGACTAATTGACTTATTTACTGGCCGAATTCTGGAAGGACGCTCATTAAGTAACGGTCTCCATCAAGCAATCGAGGCAAAAGAAGGGTTAAAAACAACGGAAGAAAATCATACCGTTGCATCTGTAACAATACAAAATTATTTCCGTATGTACCCAATTCTTTCTGGCATGACTGGAACTGCAAAAACGGAAGAAAAGGAACTCCTACATGTTTATAACATGGAAGTTATTCGAATTCCTACTAATAAACCGGTAATTCGTATAGATCACGAGGATATTGTGTTTGAAAAAACAGAAGAAAAACTCAGAGCCGTTCTGGCTGATGTAAAATTACGACATGAAAAGGGACAACCAATTCTAATTGGAACAACCTCCATTCGTCAATCTGAAGTACTCGCAGAATTATTAGAAAAAGAATCGATTAAGTTTCAGCTCCTTAATGCAAAAAATGTTAAAGAAGAGGCAAAGATGATTGCCCAAGCTGGTCAAATAGGTATGATTACCATTTCAACCAATATGGCGGGTCGAGGAACTGATATCATATTAGCTGATGGTGTATCAGATTTAGGAGGTCTTCATGTAATTGGAACCGAACGTCATGAAAGTGAGCGCATTGATTTACAATTAAGAGGGCGTGCAGGGAGACAAGGGGACACTGGTTCATCTCAATTCTATCTGTCATTAGAAGATGAATTATTTGTAAAATATAATACAGAAAAGCTTGAGAAATTATATAAAAATTTACAAGCTGACCAATTTGGCAAAGTACTAAATTCTACGATCCAAGACTTTGTTTCTTCTACACAAAAGCTCTGTGAAGGAAATCAATCTTCAATTCGTGAATGGCAGCTTAAAATAGATGGTGTTGCAAATGAACATCGCCGTATTATTTATAAATTAAGAAATAATTTTTTACAAAATGAAACTAGTTTAGATTGTTTTCTTGGTCAAGCTGAAGAAACTGTTAATCAGTTATTAATGCAATTCTATCCTAAAGATAGTACACCTGATGATTGGGATCAACTTGAAGGAAAAATTGCACTTGAACAACTTATACCACCACTTCGAATAGATATTGAACATTTTAATACTGAACAAGAGATTTGGCATAACGTAAAAGAAGCTTTTTCAGTATATAAAGATGTATTAAACGGTATGGAGGAAGAGAAAAAAGTAAAACTTATTAGTATTTTAAAAAGCACGGCATTAAGTACTATAGATTTATATTGGACTGAACATTTAGAGCATTTACAACAATTGATTGAAGGGATACACTTAAGACAGTATCAACAAGAAGATCCACTTCGACTATATGAATTTGATGGATTTACTCTGTTTGAACATACTTATAACTCAATCCAACAAGAAATATCAGCAAGTCTTGCTTCAACATTCCAAGAATTATCTTGTCCACAGGGGGTAGAAAAACAAAATGTTATCGTCGATTAAGCGTTTATTACAAAAGGGTAAAGATTCAACAGTTTCATCGAGTGATTTATTGCAACAAACATCTACTGATCAAGCAGTTCAAGTTGAAGAAAATGAAGTGGTTGAAATTTTCCCTAAAATTTCATTCCATCCATTAATGAATATTGAAGATGAAAAGCGTTATGTTTATCAATTTTTAAATAACGAGCTTTCTCCTTTAAAGCCAAATCAATTATCATTATCTGCAATCGAACTTGAAACTAATGATGACGGAAGTGCAACTGTTACAGCATTCGTTCGTAACAGTTTAGAAAAGTTAGTTCGTTTAGAAGATGCTATTCTATTATTGATTAGTGAAGAAGGAGAACTCTTAGCTAAAAAAGGATTTAGATTGGAAGAGCTTGGCGAAATGCCTCCTTGCAGTAGCCGCCCATGGCGCTTTGTATTTGAACGAGAGTATTTACTAAAAGAGGACTTGCCTGAAAAAGGATTTGAGTTGGCATTTGATTTATCAAAAACTATCCATCGATTAGATATAGATCCAACATGGGAAGGCCGACTTACAGAAGAACAAATTACAGAATTAAGCAATCTTGTAAATTCTTTACCTAAATTACGTATAAATGAAGTGAGCTTACATGCTTTACGAGCAAGCTATAATGAAGAAGGAAACTTAGGCGTTAATATTTTAGTTCGGAATGGATCAACACAAGCTGTTAGTCTAGAATTACTACCACTAGAAATGTTAAATGAGAATGGCGAAATAATTGCGAAAGGTTTATTCACACTACCTCCATTAACAATTCAGGCAAATACGAGTAAACCATGGACATTTATCTTCCCTAAAGATCTAGTAGAAATAAATGCGTTCTCACAATGGACAATTAGAATACCTGAGCAAGAAGTTATTTAAGGCATAATTAAAAATAGATTCACAAACTTTAAAAGCAGGATTTATGATCAATTGAGATCTTAAGGCCTGCTTTTTGTATTTCCTGCCCTGCTTTTCATATACAACTTACCTCTAGCCTACCCATCAGAAGAATATCCTTCTATTAATTCCTTAATCATCATTAACTTTTCTTCATCTGATTTTAGCTTATATTCTACTTTCTGACTTAAATACATACTAATAATCTTTGTGGCTTTACTAATTTGTTTATCAAAAATGTAATAAGAAATTGGGAATATCCTCTCTTCTCCATTCCTAAACTGTATTTTTGTTTTTCTTTTTTCTTTTATATATTTATTTATTTGGATAAAATTTAGCCATTTGCAAGATATGTTATTTTGCGAAGATGTAGGAATCATAATAATTGATAATGTGGGATTAATCATAAGAGGAATCTTTTTCATAGTTGGATATTTACTTTTTACGACTTCGAGATGACCTTTAATAGATTGATTATGGTAGAGGGCGGATTCTTTCAAGATTGCTTTCATTGGCCGTTTTGAATAGATCACCCCTTTGTTTTTATCTGTTATTTTGGTTAAATACTCTGGACGATCCGCAGCTTCAATCAGCATTGTTTCATACGATACAACATAATCTAATTTTGACATGTGTGCCTCCTTTGAGGATTTTTTACATATCGATTATATCAAAATTATCTTTCCTTATTTTTGAAACTTCTATGACCGTTTTTCCAGTGTTTTAGTAAACTTTACTTCTTATAAAAATATAAAAATAGATAAGATTTCAATTAATTATTTTTGGCAAATTTAAAGTTTTAAGTTCAATATTCACATTTCACTCTATTTTTTTTATTCTTAATTGATGTTTCCAAATATGAAATATTTCTTAAACTTTTATATAGTTACTTCACCGCGGAATACACAAAAAGGGCATGCCTTTAAGAAAGGCAGTAAGCATGAAATGTAGTGAAGAACATGTAGATTATCAAGTTGTTTCAGGAAAATTGAAGCCAAGTACATTCGAGGAATGCTTAAACCAGTATTCTCGAATGATAAAAGCAACTATGAAGAAGTTACATATATATAAAAATTTTGATGAATATTATCAAATTGGTCAAATTGCATTATGGAAGGCTTATCAGCAGTATCAAACTGAGAAAGGGAGTTTTTCAAGTTATGCTTATGTAACAGTAAGAGGCTATTTATTAAACGAGCTATCTATAGCAATTAAATATGATGAACGAAACGTAGTAGTAGAACAAAACCATGAAGATGTAATATATTGTGACGAAGCATTTTCACTAGATAATTTTATAAGTTTTCTAGATGGGATTTCCCCCTTACAGAAGCAAATTCTAATTTGGCGTTTCTACTACAATCATGAGTTTCCACAAATCGCATATAGCCTAAATATGAAAGAATCTAGCGTTCGATCTAGTTATCGTTATGCATTAAAAAGATTAAGAGATTCGAAATAATATTTTAAAAATAAAGTAATCTATTTATTGATTACTTTATTCTTTTAGTTTACCAACCTAAATTCCAATTAAATCCAAAACAAACATTACTTTCCTCCTGTTTTTATAAATTTCAAAACTATGCCATTTTGAGTAGAACTCATACATTTTTAAACGTTTTCTTCTATTTTGGACTAGTCTAGAATATTATTCTAAAATTACTAAATTTTACCAATTTATTTTTAGTATTTCGACATTTTTTTTACAAATGTCGAAATGTTTTCTTTTAGAATTTTTCCAATTGTTTCAAATATAAAAAAACGCCTTGATTTATCTAAAGCATTTAATATAATTGAAATATTAGTAATATTATTGTTTTTTTTGAAACTACAAATTACTACAAACTATGCTATCGGATTCATTATATAATTGTTTTGTAAATTTTTTAAAAATTGTAATAAATCAACTAGAAAAAGGCAAACCAATTGAGAGATTGGGACGCAAAGCCACTGATCTTAATCGTAAATATAGATAAAAAGCACTAGTCACTGTATTTTTTTAACTATTAAACGAAATAAGATAGCAGGGTTACCTAGGTATTTTATACCTTAATTTTAGGAGGCCATTATCCATGTACAGTCAATTGGAAAAACATTCTGCCGAATTAAACTGGATCGACTTGCTACTAGAGTGCATTGAAGTAGGCATAAGCCCTGATGAAGTGCGATCATTTCTTTACAATTGCGTTAAAGATTCATGTCAAAACTAGGATAACTACTCCCTACTATGATATACTTTTTGTAATAGTCAAAAAGATATGGAGTAGCTTATATGATTGGAGAACGAATTAAAAAACTACGTTTACAACATGGAATGTCACTTACAGAGCTTGCAGAACGTGCTGGTATCGCAAAATCTTACATAAGTTCGATTGAACGAAATCTACAAAGCAATCCTTCAATTCAAGTACTTGAAAAAATTGCTGGCGTCTTCAATACAACGGCAGAAAGCCTCCTGAAAGATGATATTGATCCAACAAAAATTATTGATTCTGAATGGATGAATATCCTTCAAGAAGCAATTAATTCAGGTATACCAAAAGATGAATTATTAAAATTTATTGAGTTTAATAAGTATAAGCAAGGCAAATAAACCCTTCGAATTAAAATGTTTCCATTTTAATTTGAAGATTTTTTTTCCCACAGAAATAAGAAGGGCGCTCTTCAAACG
>NZ_NTZO01000268.1 GCF_002559405.1 Bacillus sp. AFS001701
TTTTTAGTTTAATGTAGCTTGTAAATTTTTACAAATTTGAACGGTTTTGAATGACTTTGAATGATTTAGATTGTTGTTGAATGTTTTTGGAAGAAAATGATTGATTTTTTATTTTTTGTGTCTTATACTTGGTTTTATGAAAGGATGAATTCTATGTTAACTCCGGAAAGACAACAATTCATTATAGAAATGATAAAAAGAATGGGTATTGTGAAATTAAGGGATATTGTAGAGGCTACAAATACTTCTGAGTCAACAATTCGTCGTGATTTAGTTGAGCTTGAGTCTCTTAATCTCTTAAAAAGAGTTCATGGCGGAGCAGCTTCAATCAATAGTAAAGCCACTGAATTAAGTATGACTGAAAAAACATCCAAAAACGTTCAAAGTAAAAAATTAATCGCCGGACTTGCAGTAACTCAAATTAATGAAGGCGATTGTATATATTTAGATGCTGGTAGTACTACATTCGAAATGATTCCTTTATTAAAGGGGTTAGATGTAACAGTCGTTACAAATGGATTAATGCATGTTGAAGCTCTTTTCGAAAATGAAGTGTCCGCATATCTTATAGGTGGAAAAATGAAAGGGCATACAAAAGCGTTGATTGGGAGTATGGCCTCTGAAAGTTTAAAGAATTATCGGTTTGATAAATGTTTTATTGGGGCGAACGGTATCCATCCAGAGTTTGGCTATACTACGCCAGATCCTGAAGAGGCGTTTGTAAAGAAAACAGCAATCTCTATTTCAGAGAAAGTATTTATAATAGCTGATTACAGTAAATTTGGCGAAACAAGTTTTGCGAAGATTGGTGAAATTGAAGAAGCGATTATTTTAACGGACGATATAGATGATGTACTAGCCAAACAATTTGAGGAAAAAACATCTTTGATAAAGGTAGTGAAATCATGATTTATACAGTAACACTTAATCCTTCAATTGATTACATCGTTGAAGTAGAGGATCTAGGGTTAGGAAAAATTAATCGAATGAAAAGGGAAAATAAATTTCCTGGTGGCAAAGGAATTAATGTTTCTAGAGTTTTGAAAAGATTAGATGTCGAAAGCATAGCACTTGGTTTCGTCGGAGGATTTACAGGCGATTTTATTAAAAATGTCTTGGAAAATGAAAGAGTTACATCTGACTTTGTTCAAGTAGAAGGCGATTCTAGAATTAACATAAAATTAAAATCTCAATTAGAAACAGAATTTAACGGACAAGGCCCTGCAATTTCTGAGGAAAAATTAGATCAATTTTTTTATAAATTAAAACAAATTAAAAAAGGTGATTATGTTGTATTAGCCGGTAATATCCCTAATACATTACCATCTGATTTATATGAACAATTGACTTTGTGGGGACAAGAAAATGAGATTCATATCATTGTAGATGCAAGTGGAAAAGTACTTTTAGATGTGGTTAAACATCGTCCATTTTTTATCAAACCAAATCATCATGAATTAGGTGACTTATTTGATGTCAAAATTAATTCAATAGAACAAGCAATCCCGTACGGTAAAAAGTTAGTTGAAATGGGTGCTCAAAATGTAGGAATATCGTTTGCAGGTGATGGAGCGATTCTTATTACAGAGTCTTCTGTTTATGTTTCAAATGTTCCAAAGGGAGAAGTAATTAATTCAGTCGGTGCAGGTGATTCACTTGTGGCTGGTTTTATTGGTACTTATGTAAAAACAAATAATATCGAAACTGCATTTAAAGTAGGTGTAGCATCAGGTAGCGCTACAGCTTTTTCAGAGGATTTAACAAAAAGAGAGAAAATTGAAGAATTACTTAATCAAGTAAAGATTGAAAAAGATTAGGGGGGGCGAAATATGAGAATCACAGAATTATTAAAAATAGATACAGTTCTCATTGATTTGAATTCATCATCAAAAATGTCAGTAATTGATGAATTAATACAAGTTTTAAATCAAGCAGGGAAATTAAACGATCAACAACAGTTTAAAGAAGCGATTTTAACACGTGAAGGTCAAAGTACAACAGGAATTGGAGAAGGTATTGCAATTCCACATGCTAAAACTGCGGCGGTTAAGACTCCTACCATAGCATTTGGTCGATCAAAAGAGGGAATTGATTATGAATCACTTGATGGTCAACCGGCTCATTTATTTTTTATGATTGCAGCTAGTGAAGGAGCAAATAATGCGCATTTAGAAACATTATCAAGATTATCTTCACTATTAATGGATGAAGAATTTCGTGGCTCATTATTAAGTGCAAAAGATGCAAATGAAATTATTCAGTTAATCGATCAAAAAGAAAAATCCTTAAATGATGAAAATGAAGAAACAGTTATAGAAGATTCTTCACGTCCACTAGTCCTTGCAGTAACTGCATGTCCAACAGGTATTGCTCACACTTATATGGCGGCAGATGCTTTAAAGGCAAAAGCAAGAGAATTAAATATTGATTTAAAAGTTGAAACGAATGGATCAACAGGGATAAAAAATGAATTAACAATAGACGAGATTAATAGAGCGGCAGCTATTATCGTAGCAGCGGATAAACAAGTTGAAGTAAATCGCTTTGATGGAAAACATGTCATCCAAGTACCAGTAGCAGATGGAATTCGTAAGTCAAAGGAATTACTTGAAAGAGCTGTTAAACAAGATGCACCAATTTTTCATGCTAATCATAATGGTGGTGGAAGTTCTTCAACTAATCAAGGTTCGGGAATTTACAAGCACTTAATGAATGGTGTAAGTAATATGTTACCTTTTGTCGTTGGTGGAGGAATTCTAATTGCGTTAGCATTTGCTTTTGGAGGAATTCATACAAAAGGTCCTGTTGCTGAATTGCTAATGAAAATTGGAGGAACTGGCGCTTTTAGTTATTTAGTTCCTATACTAGCTGGTTTTATTGCAAGTTCGATTGCCGATCGACCTGGATTTGTACCAGGGGTAGTTGGTGGATTTTTAGCTTCAAGTGCAGGCGCGGGATTCTTAGGTGGTTTAATTGCTGGTTTCTTAGCTGGTTATGTTGTACTTGGACTAAAGAAAGTATTTTCTAAGTTACCTAAGTCATTAGAAGGTATTAAGCCGGTTCTATTATATCCAGTATTTGGATTATTAATTACTGGTATTTTAATGGAATTAGTTGTAAATCCTCCTGTAACTTATTTAAATTCAGCTTTAACTCATTGGTTAAGTAGTTTAAATGGTGGAAACGCTGTCTTTTTAGGATTAATTCTTGGTGGAATGATGGCAGTAGATATGGGTGGACCTATAAATAAAGCTGCATTCACATTTGGTATAGCTGCAATTGCAGCAAATAATTTTGCACCACATGCTGCTGTTATGGCAGGTGGTATGGTACCTCCATTAGGAATTGCTTTAGCTACTACACTTTTCAAATCAAAGTTTACGGAAATGGAACGTAAATCAGGGATTACGAACTATATTATGGGGATTTCTTTTATAACAGAAGGAGCGATACCATTTGCTGCTGCAGACCCAGTAAGAGTGATTGTAAGTTCTGTTGTAGGTTCTTCAATCGCAGGTGGACTTGCAATGGCCTTTGGTATTACATTACCTGCACCACATGGTGGAGCATTTGTTATTCCGTTAGTAAATAAACCTGTATTGTATTTACTAGCAATCTTAATTGGCTCAATCATCACAGCGATCATGCTTGGAATTTGGAAAAAAAGAGTAAATGAATAATTAAGTACGATAAAAAGGCGACCTTAGTCATTACATTGACTTATAGGATCGCCTTTTTTTCAAATGAAGCTATTTTTACATATACTGGATTTTCATAATGAATAATAACCATAATTTAACGCAAAATAAGTCTAATTAATTGTATGAGTTTGGAAATTGGGTGAAATGCATAATGCGTTCAAATAAACATATACAAAGTAATCAGAATTCAAAAATTGAAATTAGTGGTGATTTGGATCGTAATGTAGAGTATGTAAAGAAATCATTAATAAATACGAGTGACTTAACGGTTAGACATTTAATGTTTCAAAATAAAAAGATCGTAGTTGTCTATATTAGTACAATTGTAGGTAGAGAAGCTCTTGAAGTCCAAATCATTCAACAAATTATTAATAATCCAAAGGATACGATTCCAAATACAGTATCAATTAATGATGTTAAAAGTTCGGATTCATTTGATGAATGTATTCTCAGTATTGTAAAAGGCTACACGCTTATTTTCACAGAATTTGAAAAAAATGTATTTATTTTAGAAACTACTTCTTTTCAAAATAGATCAATTCAAGAGCCTAGTAGTGAACAAACGATCAGGGGCTCCCACGACGGATTAGTAGAATGTATACTGACAAATATTAATCAAATAAGACGAAGAATCAGTAGTCCTAATCTTGTTGTTAAAACTTTATCATTAGGGGTAGAATCTGACACACGATTAGCAGTCTTATATATTGATACGATTGCCAATGAGGAGTTAGTTAAGGAAGTTCATAGAAGACTTTCTTATATTAATGTTGATTATGTCTATTCACCAGGTAATCTTGAGGAGTTTATAGAAGATGACCCATATTCACCTTTTCCGCAAATATTAACAACTGAGAGATCTGACCGAATAGCTGGTAATTTAATGGAAGGAAAGGTTGCGATCCTAACAGATGGTAGCCCTTCGGCACTTGTTTTACCAATTACTTTTTTCTCATTTTATCAATCAACTGATGACTATAATAGTCGATGGATGGTCGCATCGTTTGCACGTATTTTAAGATTGGTTAGCTTTTTAATTTCTATTTCATTTCCGGCATTATATATTGCATTAGTTTCTTTTCACTTTGAAATCATTCCAATTGACTTAGTGTTTAATGTAAAAAGCTCATTAGAAAATGTTCCATACCCACCATTAATTGAAGCTCTAGGGATGCAAATCACATTAGAATTACTTAGAGAATCGGCCATAAGGCTACCGAATCCGATTGCACAAACACTTGGTGTTGTAGGTGGTTTAGTAATTGGAACTGCAGTCGTACAGGCAAATTTAGTTTCAAATACTATGATTGTTGTTATCTCAATTACTGCAATTGCATCATTTGTTGTACCAGATAATGAAATCGGAACCTCTGTCCGCTTGCTTGGTTTTCCACTAATGTTTGCTGCTTCATTAATAGGATTAATAGGAATTGTATTTGGACTTAGTATTATCTTAATCCATTTATGTAAACTTGAATCGTTCGGATCACCATATTTCGCGCCATTTGCACCTTTTAGAAAATCAGATCTAAAAGATACCGTAGTTCGCGTGCCATTATGGAAAATGATAAAACGACCATTTGCACCTTTACCAAAGAATTTTAAACGAGAAAATAATTCAAGAGGGTGGGAAAATGATGAAAAATGAAAAGATGCTATCAATATCGCAATTTACATTCGTCATCATTCAAGCTCAAATTGGCGTAGGGCTCCTTTCACTTCCATATGTAGTGCATAAACATGCAGGTCATGATGGGTGGATTTCTACATTGCTTGCTGGTATCGGTGTGTTTTTACTCTTACTCATCATGTGGTTGCTTGGTTCGAGATTTCCGAAAGATACGATTTATGAATATTCATCGAAAATTGTAGGGAAATATATAGGAATGGTTATTTCGTATCTTTATATTTTATTTTTCTTTATGGTCTCGATTTATGTCGTAATGCTTACAATTTCGACTCTTAAAAAATGGATTTTGACATTTACGCCGCCTTATGTGTTAGTTATTTTTATCGTTTGTACAGGAGTATATTTAGCGAAAGAAAATTTGAAAGTAATTGGACGATTTTTTACTTTTGTCTGTGTTTTAATATTATTTCTGATATTCTTTGAATTTTGTTCTTTCAATAATGTAAATTATCGCTATTTATTTCCAGTCGGACAAGCGGGGGTTAAAAACATTTTTCTCGGAGCTCACGATGCGCTAATCTCAATGATGGGTTTTGAGTTTATGTTAGTATTATTTCCGTATGTGAAAGGAAAGCCAAACAAAATATTAAAAGCTGGAACAATTTCAATTAGTTTCGTAACGATCTTGTATACATTTTTTTTAATTACAAGTTATATGAGTTTTAGCAAAGCAGAAATTGAAATTGTACCTGAGCCGATTTTATATTTACTAAAATCATTATCATATGAAGTGATTGAACGATTAGACCTTGTCTTTCTTTCTATTTGGGTTGTACCAATCTTAACTTCATTAGTGACTTATTTATATTTAACTAGCTTCGGAATAAGCAAACTCTTAAAGTTTAAAAATCATAGTAAAACAACTATTTTTACAGGCCTTGCCATCGCGATTATCTGTACTTTTTTACCACATAGTGAAGAATTTATAATGAAATTTGGGACAATTCTTTCTTTTACAAGTTATTTTTTTATCTTTTTCTTAC
>NZ_NTZO01000269.1 GCF_002559405.1 Bacillus sp. AFS001701
CCATTTTTTTGATCGGAAATTATTATATAAAAGTTTTATGAAAAATTGATGAAAATTTAATTGGGTTTTTTTATTACAAATAAAAAAGACCTATTGAAAAATAGATCTTTTAACTGCAGCTATACAAACAAATTAAGTCGTGTTAGAAAGTATTTTTACTACACGATCGAACAGTAATAAAATTTTAGTTTTTATTATTATTTACCTTACTTCTGTTTTAATAAACGTTCTTCAATAACCTGTTTATAAATAACTTCTGCTAATTCTTTTTCTACTTCAAATCTTGTATCTTCAGATAAATCAAAATGACTTCCGTTCATAATAAAAATTATGCCGAATTGTTTTTCATCATGCCAATAGAAATTGCTGATTAATCCGTATGCTTCACCCGCATGGCCGATCATTTCTTTGTAACCCGGTAAGAAGTCGTGGCTAATATGAAAACCAAGCCCCATTTTACTAAAGAAGTGATTATTTTCTTCTCTAGACCATTGAATTGATGTCATTAATTTTGACGTTTTTTGTTGCAGAATTCGGTGTCCATATAAACTCCCGCTTAACATATGTGCCCGTAAAAACTTACTTAATTCAACTGCGGATGTCCTTAGTCCACCTTGAGGTTCGAATAATCCTCCATGATTACCTATCATGTATTGATCCCAATGAGTTTTTGAATATTCGCTCTGCCTAATATCATCAATTGATATTTGATATTCATTTTTATCTTTATTTTTTTCATATAAGTTTGCTAGTTCGTGGCTTTTATTAAAATTTGAAAATGAAAAAGCTACATTCTTCATTTCTAGAGGTTCAAATATGTTTTGGTTGATATACTGGTCAAAGCGCAAATTTGAGACTTTTTCAATAATTGCACCACATATGATTGCACCAATATTTGAATACATCCATTGATCTCCTGGTTTCCAATCTCCCCAGATTTCTTTCGTAAAATACTTTCCTTTTTCATCTAATAATTCTGTAAGTTGTAACGATAAATTTGAATGTCCGTCTTTAATAAACTTTGCATATACACTATTTGATGCATCATCTGAGTTAAGAGAAGATGTATGAGTTAAAATTTGTCTCAACGTAATAAAAGAATTAGGGTATTTAGGATTTCTTACTTTAAACCCTAAAGAATGACTAATATCTTGATTTAAATTTAATAACTTTCTTTCGACTAATTGCATGATTGCTGTAGCCGTAAAAAGTTTTGAAATAGAAGCAATTCGAAACATCGTATTTTCTGTAACTAATTCATTTGTTTCTAAATCACGATAACCATAAGCATCAGACCAAATCAGTTTATCTTTTATAACCGCAACAGCTTGACACCCGACAATATTAAATTTGTCCATTATTAATTGAATTTCTTTAGATACAATTTTATTTGTATGTTGCTTAATTTTGTTTTGCATTTTATCCTCTCCAATCAATAAATTCCAAGTAAATTTTATGTAAAATACTGTAAATTTTTTATGTAAAAAAAATTTTTTAAATGAAGCGTTTTCAAAGTTATTTTAATATTGTAATAGTCCCTACCTGTTGCTAAAA
>NZ_NTZO01000072.1 GCF_002559405.1 Bacillus sp. AFS001701
CGTTATATCCTTATATAATTCATATAATGACTTTTGTAATTCCTTTTCAGTTAAATCACGATTATTTACTTGAGCAACTACTTTTTTATTAGCTGAATAGTCTTTAATCCAATAGAAAAATAAAAATAAAAATAAAATCGAAAACATTAATAATACGCTTAATTTTAGATATTTCATAAAGTCTTTTGCTCCCTTAATAACTTATATAAAAAGAGAACTTAAGGCTAACCCCTAGTTCTCTTACAACCTAGTTTGATGGGCTAAAAAAACCTGTATGTCTGTGGTATTTTCTAGAGTGACCTACCTTACTAAGAACTGAGCATCTTCCTTTGTTATTAGAAGTATTGAGTGAACAATAACGTTTACTTATTATTTTTGCATAATCACTTAAACAATGATCATAAAAAATTAATGCCACGGCACAATCACTTTGAACAAAGTTTTTTGCTGCTAAGATAGGGTGCTCAAATTTATCATAATATTTCCCATCACCTAAATAACCATTGAATCTATTACAATGAACTATATTTCCACGGGAGTAGGTTATACCTCCTGATACTTTTCCTGTATTTACTGATGAATTATTTGCTGTATTACTATGTTCGTGTTCTGCTTTACCCATTTCAGCAATTATTTCATCTAGGTAAATGTCTTGGACTATCTCAGTACTAGAGGATCTGTCTACTTCAACGAGATAAGTATTCATTTCATTTCCAACAGAATTTATTTGTATTTCTATTTCATCATCTTGTTTATCAGTAACCGGTATCTCTACACTACCTTCACTAGATGTCTGATAAACATCATCACCATATTCAACAGTTACATTTTCTTGTTTTGCCTCTTTAATAAAATAGTCTCCTTCAACAATCCAACCTGCACTCTCATAAATCTCTTTCAATTCCTCAATCTCTTCTGGGGTGCCCCCTTCTTTTGGAATCTCTAAATAAAGATTTTGTTTTACATTTAGTACTATATTTTCATCTACAATCTTATGAGTTGAGGCATAACTAACTGTAGATGAAAAACAAAACATAAATATAACCAAAAAAGTGATTTTAATTTTCCTCATCATTTCCTCCTTTTTTAAACCTATTTTTAAAAACTGTAGGCTGTTATATGTGGTAAATTCTCCAATTAGAACTAGTAAAATAATGCAACTCTTAGAATTATTTATTATTCATGATCATCACTCCTTATTAATAAGTAAGTAAATAGTTTTATACTTTTAGTAAAATTTACTAACTTGTGAAAATATTAACATACTAAGTTCTATTAAACTCATTATCAATGTGACAAATAATTGAAGATTTTGGAAATAAAAAATGCAGTCTTCAAAAATTTGAAGACTGCATTGATACTTTAGCATAGTATTAATCACTGTAGACAAACTCGATGAAATTAGGTTTGCCAACAGTCTCAAATAGTTAGTTCCTTCTTTAGAACCAACATTTTTTACTTCTTAAACTTATCTCTCACACGCTATTAAATCTTTATCTCGATCCATTTTTTTATTAGCGTCATAAAGAGCTTTTGATGCATACGGTTTATATTTAGTTTTACCGCCTTTATTTTTAACGGATGCACTACGGGCAACTCCACCCTTGTATACTTTGTTTAATTCAGTACAATTTTTAAATGTTTTCACTGCTGCACTAGCATCATCAGTTGAAATGATTGAATAACTTTGAATAAATCCAATTGTAAGAATACCAATAACAAGTTTTTTCATTTGTAATAACTCCCATCTATTTTTTTTTAGTAAATAAATACGATTATATATTTCAAATCTATCTCTTAATCTATTTATAAGTTTAGCATAGAAAGTCTTGTTATTTTAGTAAAAATGTACCAGATTTACTTAGGAAGTATTTACTAACTTTAATAAACCTACCCAAAAATTGAATAGGTTGGGAATTTTTTAATTTTTTAAATTCAACATAAAAGCAATATTTATTGATTATTTATTACCAACATCCTCTTTTGTACATAGGTTACTTTGTCATATCCTTCCTCACTAAGTTCATAATGATAACAGTAGATGAGGGATTTTGTGGTTTTACTTTTTCACGTTTTTTATGAATAACCTTTGTCTGATTCTCTGGAAATAATCGTTTTCCCACAAGTTATTCAAGTTTTTCATATACTAATAACGGTAATCGAATCTGCATAATATCAGAAATTATCCCTCTATTACATGCTTTAATAGAATTCTATCTTTAAACCCACCACGATCTTCCTTCTTTTGAAGTCGAACTTTCTCAATTTCCTCAATAGAAATACCTTTCGTTTCAGCTAAAGCATAAAGAACTTCCAAAATATCGGCAATTTCTCCGACAGTTTCTTCAGGTGTTGCGTTATAAAACTCTTCAAGTTCTTCATTTAACTTTTCGTTTAATTTTTGTAAATATTCATTTTTACCTAGGACTTCCGTCTCGTATGTACTTCCTGATTTGGTAATAACGGCTGAAATTTTATCTCTCACTAATTTGTTATAATATTTTATAGTCATAAAGAACTCTCCTTTTCCACATAATTAGTATAATATATATCTCTTTAAAATTATTTCATTATTTTTAATATTAATAAAAAATGTTCATCTAAACAGTAATTGTGTCCTATATTGAATGACCGTAACAACTTTATATTAGTGGTGATAAAATGAATGATTATGTAAATCAATGGCATAGCTTAATACTAAATTGTAGTTTTGATAATACTTATAAAATGGTTTGGGGGAAAGCATTAGTTGAATTATCATTTGATGTTAGTGATGATTATAATAAGGATATAGTTGTATTTGAATTTAAAGATATTGCAGAGCTTTGCCTAAAATATTACTGGAATCAGATTATATATTTTGACTTAATACAGAGTGCAAACTTAAAGAAACCTCCTGAAATAGTTAGTATTACTAAACTATTAATTAATGAGTATTTTATAAAAAAAGGCTCCGTTCAACCTATAAGATTTGAAAAGATAAATTTTGATTCCATTGGATTAACTAATAATTATTTTGTATCAATTAGAAGAATAATAAAAATTCTAAAACAAGATGTTTGTTGGCGATTCATGAATCTTAACAGTAATGCTTACGAAATTTATAAATTAGACCGTGATGAAGGAAAAGTATATTTTACTAAACAAGATGCTCTATCACTTAAAATTCATAGTGATTTTTTATTTACCGTAATTAATTACAGATGGACACAAATATTAGAAGGCTTTAATTATAGTCCACGTATCTCTCGAAAAGTAAGAGCAATTGATGAAGATAAAATCAAAAGATCTTCGTTAAAAAACTTTCATAAACATATTGATTTATCATTTGAAGATGGAATACGTAAATGCTTTTACTGTGGTGAACAAATATTAGAAAATGAATTATCAGTTGATCATGTTATTCCGTGGTCTTATATGTTTTCTAATGACTTATGGAATTTAGTTTACTGCCATAAGGGGGAAAATTCTGAGAAGTCTAATCGTATGCCATTAGAACAAGATATTAAAAGGCTAGAGGAACGAAATAAAGCATTGCTACAGGTTCTTGATAGCAATTCAAAAGAATTTGATCAACTACAAATTGCTATTGAAAAGGATTACTTAAAACAATTTTGGATTTCATTTAAAGGATAGTAAGCTCATTTTGACCATAGGCCTAGCCTATGGTTACTTTTCGTTAGATAAATTTCAAATATCACTTATAGCTATTAATGGTACTAAACAACACATTTCAGATCTTGATTGCTTTAATGATATCACTATAGATGATTAAATTAAGAGTTTGACAGTATTATTCTAAAAAAAAGAAGACCTACTNNAGTAGGTCTTCTTTTTTTTATTCTCCTGAATTTGAGGTTAATATATATTCTTTAGTTTAATTTTATTAAATCTTTATATCCATGATTAACCACCATCACATCTTCCATTATTGGCTGTTTAACATGAACTTGATCCAAAAATAGAATACCTTTAATTTCTATATTTCCAGTACTATTTATAAAATGACCATTCTTTTCTTTTATAAAATTCATATAGTCAATCAATTCACGTAGGCCAGTAATAGCATAATTTACATTTGAAGTGTGCTTTACTTCTCCAATGATCACTTTTACAAGTTTATCATCGTTCCTCCTACTAACTTCTAAGATTAAATCTGGTCGACCACTCCATAAATTCTTTTCATTAAAAGAATTACCAAATACTTCAATTGCCACGCAAGATGCTTTTACCATCGAGTTTATTTTCCGCTCTACAAGTGGATGATATGTCTCCAACGCTTCATTCACACGAATTAGGAAAGATAAATTTCCCGATCCAATTGAGTCATGGTAAAGTCTGTAATTAAACAACTCATCTTTCCAGCTTGCAAATAAATTTTGTCGTCCGTCAAGTAATTCGAGAGTAACGTTTTGGTTATTTTGTCTAATTAATTGAATTGCCCAATATAGTTCAAATAGTACTTCTTTCTTTTCTGGAAAAACAAATGTTTCCCGTAAAAGTGATTTAATTTCCTCTTCGTTAAGTTTATTCTTATGAAGTTGTCGATATTGAATAAATAGTATTGCTGCGGTTCGATAGAGTGGGTTTCGGTGCTTCGCAGTTTCCAATAACATTCTGTCACTTATTCCAACTCTCTCAAGAGACACTCTTGAAAGATAGATATTGCGATTATATATCTGATCAATACTTACCTTTAACTCGCTCCATTCCGCAAACCATTCGTATTTCATAAATTTATTGAATCCACTTTTACTGTCCAACATATTAAACAAAAGTTGTATAAACCCTTTTAATACAATGTTTTCTTTAATATCATAGTGGCGTAACTGTTCGTTACATGAATATACAGTTTTATCTATATATCCCCTTTCCAATCGTTTTTTGATTGTACTTCCCCAGTTAATAGAACCTCTAATTTCTCCATAATATGTTTCATTTAATGATGCCGTTGAAGTTTTAAAACGACGAATCAAAATAGGCAATTGTCTTACATATTCTATAACTTCTTTTTTCATTAGAAAATGGATGTCTATTAATTGTTCTATTTGACTAACGTTAATATGTGCTTTTCGAATAAAAGAATTCACACCTACTTTTCCTGATTTCAAGTAAACAACTAGGAAATCACTAATTTCTTCAATAATTTTGTCAGTGTTTAGTTTCATTGACTACTCCTTAATATTGAAAAAATCGGTTGCAAATTCTAACAAGCGATTTGAATCTATAACTTCTATTTTCTCTAGTTTATTAATGAATTCAATAATTTCAGTATCTAAAAGTCCTTCAAATTGTGGAAGAACATAAAGGATTACTGCAGAAGTAAAGTCTCCATCTTCTTCAGTAAATTTTGAAATATCTTCGATAATTGCTGGACCAATTTGACGATATTGATTAATATAACGCCATATCTTTGCTAAAGTCTCAGAATATGAATAATCAAAAATCCCCCATAAAGGCAAATAATAATCAATAAGTTCACTATTAATTAATTTAGGTACGCCAACTGGTATAAAAGCAAATCTTCGCATAAAAGCATAGCTCATTTCATAAAGAGATGATTTATCAATGGTATTCATCGTACCAATTAAGCGCCAGTCTTTTGGAATAATAAATTCATAATCATTTAGAGAAACCTTATCCATATCCTTTTCCGGACGTACAGTAATTTGATTTCCACTATCCCCTTGAAAGTTAAGAGTAATTTGATCACCTGTCAATGCTGAGAATAGAGCTCCAAATGCTTTATCGATATCCGCACGATTCATCTCATCAATTATTAGCCAATCATTTTTTTGTATAAGTGTTTTCTCTTCTTTAAAACAATTTAAGAATAAACCTGGTTTAAAAGATAAGGTTCCATCTAAATTCGGCCGATTTCCACCTATGGTCTCATAAGCAGACCAATCAGATGTCGCAGTTGTCATTTTATAGTCTACACCGAAGCTTCGGCAAATCTCTTTTGCCATTTTGGATTTCCCTGTCCCTGGAGGTCCTGTTAAAATAATATTTTTTCCTTTTTTTAGCGCAATTTTCACTTGTTTAATGATTAGTTCCTTATTTTCGAAATATAGATCATCCATTTTCACTTCACTTGAAAAATCTATTGAAGGAATTTGCATTTCGTTCTTATTTACTTCAAAGTACTCTTCTATTTCACCTTCTATTGGTAAACTAAGTAATGAGTTAAGACTTGTGTATTTTATTGGATTCCCACTGCCTTTATGGATACTTTGAACATTCATATCAATTAATCTAAGTCTTATTTCATCTTTGGCTAGTCTTCCATGTAATATAAATCTTTTGTCCTTCCCAACATTTTTATCAGGTTCAAAACCTACTAATTCATAAACCTCTTTAATTATATTTCTATATACAGCACAGTAATATTTTATATTACCTTCTTCAAGTTTACTTTGACTAATTACCCAACTTATACTTGTAACATTTTTTAATTCGTCTGCTGTCATGTTTTCTCTATATGAAACGTTAATTTTAATTAACATTGTATCTTCGATGTTCACTTATTGTCCTCATTCCCATTTCTTGTTGAGTTTAACTTTTCTAATTATTTAAATACATTGAATCTAATTACTCCCAAGTATAATAAAAAATATTTAAAATATAAACAATATTTTAAACAAAAATACAAGCCTAAGATAGTTGTCTTTAGTTTTTTTTATTATAAATATTTTTGAGCTTATTTGGAAATCCAGTACTTATTTTGAATGAATTCCCTCCATACTTTCGTTATTTTTGGATAAACAAAATTTTTAATAATTATATTGAAAATTATTTAATTTTCTCTATATGTAATCT
>NZ_NTZO01000270.1 GCF_002559405.1 Bacillus sp. AFS001701
CACTTAAGACAATTAATAAATTATAGAAAATAGTTACAATTACCGAAAATAATCCAAATCCAATTGCTGTATATCCTAAAGTGGAATGACCTTTAGTTACAGAGTATATTCCA
Organism: Bacillus sp. AFS001701; assembly: GCF_002559405.1. Classification (GTDB taxonomy): domain Bacteria; phylum Bacillota; class Bacilli; order Bacillales; family Bacillaceae_G; genus Gottfriedia. Next base: position 114 of record NZ_NTZO01000270.1, read on the forward strand.
AGTGCAATTCCAACGATTCCAAATAAAACAGGCATTAAAAATAACGAAAATAGTGAAAAAAATAGAGCTACGTATCCAATTACAATTCCTGAGGCATGAGATTTATCTGAAGTTGTTTCCGAATAAAACACATTCCTTGCGGGATAAAACTCTGCACTATATTCTTCATTTTGATCCTTTGGTAAATTGTGATTACGTTTATGTTCTTTATGCTTTTTATGACGATACATTTAATTACACTCCTTTCTTTTAATGCCTTATCTTTAGTATGTAACTTTGAATTCCATTGATAAGTAGAAAGTATTAGTAATTTTGAATGATATGATTAAAGAATTTTGAATTTTTAAAAATGAAATATTTGTAAAATTGTGCTATAATTTTGATTATAATGAAGTGCAATTGGAGATGATTGAATGAGTCAAGTTAAGTCAGATTTAGAAATTGCTTTTGAATCAGAAATGAATAAAATAAACGAAATTGCAGATAATTTAAATCTTTTTGATGAAGAAGTTGAAAACTATGGGCATTATAAAGCTAAATTGTCATTATCAATTTTAGATCGATTAAAAGAAAATGAAGATGGTAAATTAATCTTAGTTACTTCAATAAATCCAACTCCAGCTGGTGAAGGTAAATCAACGGTCACTGTTGGACTTGCACAAGCTTTCCACAAAATTGGCAAAAATGCAATCGTAGCATTGCGTGAACCTTCTTTAGGGCCAACAATGGGAGTAAAGGGCGGTGCAACTGGAGGAGGCTATTCTCAAGTTTTACCAATGGATGATATCAATTTACATTTTAACGGTGATATCCATGCTATTACTACGACGAATAATGCTTTAGCAGCATTTATTGATAATCATATCCATCAAGGAAATGAACTTGAAATTGATGTGCGTAGAATTTCTTGGAAGAGAGTAGTCGATTTAAATGATCGTGCTTTAAGAAATGTTGTTGTAGGTTTAGGTGGTCCATCAGGTGGGGTTCCAAGAGAAGATGGGTTTGATATAACGGTTGCTTCTGAAATCATGGCGGTTCTTTGTTTAGCGACATCAATTCAAGACTTAAAAGAAAGACTTAAACGAATTGTTGTTGCCTATACTATACATAAAACTCCAGTAACTGTTGGAGATTTAAAAGTAGAAGGTGCACTAGCATTATTACTAAAAGACGCAATAAAACCAAATCTTGTTCAAACGATTGAACACACTCCAGCAATTATTCATGGTGGCCCATTTGCTAATATTGCTCATGGTTGTAACAGTGTTATTGCAACTAAAATGGCAATGAAATTAGGGGAATATGTTGTAACGGAAGCTGGTTTTGGTGCAGATTTAGGTGCAGAAAAATTCTTAAATATCAAAACTAGAGCTTTAGGTGTTACACCTGATGCAGTCGTAATAGTTGCAACAATTAGAGCATTAAAAATGCATGGTGGCGTAAATAAAAATGAATTGACTAATGAAAACGCTTTAGCAGTTAAAGATGGAATTCAAAATCTTGAAAAGCATGTGGAAACAGTTCGCAAATTCAATGTACCTGTTGTTGTAGCAATTAATAAATTTATTTCTGACTCAGAAGAAGAAATAAGTGTATTAAAGCAATGGGGACAAGATAATGGCATTAAGATCGTCTTAACAGAAGTTTGGGAACATGGTGGTAAAGGTGGCGTAGAGCTAGCTGAATCTCTTGTTAGTATGTTAAAAAATCCTAAAGAATCATTTAATTATTTATATGAATTATCGGATTCAATTGAAAATAAAATAGAAAAAATTGCAAAAGAAGTTTATGGTGCAGACGGAGTGAATATTTCTCCAAAAGCAAAAAAACAAATTTTGGAATTTAATGAGAATGGTTGGGGCAACCTACCAATTTGTATGGCAAAATCTCAATATTCTTTATCAGACCAGCCAAGTTTAGTTGGAAGACCTACTGGTTTTAAAGTAGAAATAAGAGAACTTAAAGCATCAATTGGTGCAGGTTTTATTGTTGCACTAACAGGGAACGTAATGACAATGCCAGGTTTACCGAAAAAACCAGCTGCATTAAATATGGACGTAGATGAACTAGGCCGTCCAAAAGGATTGTTTTAATTAACTTAATAATTCATACTAAAAAAACATACTCGCATTTTATGCGAGTTTTTTCAGTATGAGTTAGTGTTTAAATAAAATACATCATAATAGGGAGAGACTCATTTGATCAAGTTAGCTAAGTATTTAAAAGCATTTAGTACAAGTATAATTTTAGCTATATTATTCTTATTTGGTCAGGCCATGTGTGATCTGAACTTACCTAACTATATGTCCGAAATTGTAAACAATGGTATTCAGCAAAATGGAATATTGCATGTTGCTCCAGATGCAATTAGTCAAAAAGGTATGAAACTAATGACTACCTTTATGACAGATAAAGAAAAAGAAATTATATTTAAAAATTATGAGTTGAAATCCGTAAATGATAAAAATTCAAAAGGAAAAAAATACATAAGTATATACAAAAAAGCAGATCAGAGCATTTACGTAAAGAAAAAATTGAATAAGATCGTAGAAAAACAACTTGATCAATCATTTGGTGCTTCCACTTGGACATTATTTAATATAATCCAAGAAGAAGCTACTGGAAAAGTAAGTCATGCACAAACTAGTAGTACGCCGCGTTCAAATAAGATTAATTTAACAAAACTATATGAGTTGCAGCCAATGTTTGATAAACTTTCCAAAAATGCGATACTAAATGCGCATAATAAAGCTATATCATCCGATAAAACCTTACTAACACAAAGTGGTATTATGATGACGAAAGCATTTTATACTGAACTAGGCGTTAATTTACATAAACTAGGAAGTTTATATATCGTTAAAATTGGATTGATTATGATTGTGATTGCTTTACTTGGAGGAATAGCAACAGTCTTAGTCAGCTTCTTGTCCTCAAGAATTGCCTCTGGTGTCGCTAGGAATTTACGTAAAGATGTTTTCAAAAAAATTGAAAGCTTTTCTAACAATGAATTTGATAAATTTTCAACGGCATCTCTGATTACAAGATGTACAAATGATGTTATGCAAATTCAAACTCTTTTAATGATGGGGATCCGAATGATTTGTTACGCACCAATTATGGGAATTGGCGGAATTATAATGGCAATTAATAAATCAGCTTCGATGAGCTGGATTATTGCATTAGCTGTTATCGTTCTACTTTCATTAATTATGGTAATCATGACAGTAGCTATTCCAAAGTTTAAATTAATTCAAAAGCTAATAGATAAGTTAAATCTAGTTTCAAGGGAAAATTTAACGGGATTGATGGTAATTAGAGCTTTTGGAAATGCTTCATATGAAAAAACGAGATTCCAAGAGGTAAACAGTGAATTAACGAAAACGAATTTATTTGTCAACCGTATCATGATAATGATGATGCCTTCAATGATGTTGATTATGAATGGCTCATCATTATTAATCATTTGGGTTGGTGCCCACCAAATTGCTAAATCTAATATGCAAGTTGGCGATATGATCGCATTTATGCAATATGCAATGCAAATCATCACAGCATTTTTAATGATTTCAATCATGTTTATTCTTGTCCCGAGAGCGGCTGTTTCTGCTACACGTATTTCAGAAGTATTGTCTACTGATGTATCAATTATCGATCCAGAGCTTCATAAAAACTTTGAAGCAGATAAAAAAGGATTTGTTGAATTTAAAAATGTTTGTTACCGATATGAAGGTGCTGAAAATGATGTACTAAATAATATTTCATTTGTTGCAAAGCCAGGACAAACAACTGCCATTATTGGTCCAACTGGTTCAGGAAAATCAACAATTGCAAATTTAATATTACGTTTTTATGATGTTACTAAAGGGGAAGTCTTAGTTGATGGTGTGGATCTAAGGGAAGTAAAGCAAAAAGATTTACGCACTAAAATAGGGTATGTACCTCAAAAAGGACTTTTACTAACAGGGACAATTGCTTCTAATTTAAAATACGGAAATAAAAATATTTCTGATGAAGAAATGGAAAGAGTAGCCCAAATCGCTCAGGCTAGTGAATTTATCTCTCAAAAAGAAGGAAAATTTAATGCTGAAATTTCTCAAGGTGGAGATAATGTTTCAGGTGGTCAAAAACAAAGAATTTCAATCGCTCGGGCTTTAGCTAGGAAACCCGAAATTCTTATTTTTGACGATAGTTTCTCTGCGCTTGATTTTAAGACGGATTTTGCGTTAAGAAAGGCGTTAAATGAAGATATAGAATCAACTACGATGATCATTATTGCCCAACGTGTAAATACGATCATGAATGCAGAGCATATAGTTGTATTAGATAGTGGTAGGATTGTAGGTCAAGGTACTCATAAAGAACTTCTGAAAAATTGCCCAGAATACTTAGAAATTGCTTCATCGCAGTTATCCAAGGAGGAATTAGCATGAGCAATTCTAATAAAAATACTTTTCAAAATCGGGGCGGTGGACGCGGGCCTGTCCAAATGTTTGGAAGAAATATCCCAATGGTGCCAGGTCAAAAGGCGAAAGATTTTAAAGGTTCGATGGCAAAATTGATGAGTTATTTAGGTGCGCACAAGAAGACAATCGTTTTTGTCTTTATACTAGCAATTATTTCAACTGTTTTTACAATACTAGGGCCAAAAATTCTAGGTAAAGCGACAGATGAAATTTTTTCCGGTGTCATGAAACAAATTAGTGGTAGTGGAAAAATTAACTTTGGAAAAATAAGTGTAATTGGTTTATGGCTAATTGGTTTATTTTTATTAAGCTCACTTTTTGCATATCTTCAAGGTTATGTAATGAGTGGTGTTACGATGAAGGTAACTTTTAAGCTTCGAAGTGATATAAATGATAAAATTCATAAATTACCTTTAAGCTATTTTGATCAAACTAGTCACGGTGAAGTTCTTTCTAGAATAACGAATGATGTTGATACAATTAATCAAACATTAAACCAAAGTTTAACACAAATAATTACATCGATTACCTCGATTATTGGTATAACAATTATGATGATTTCGATCAGCTGGCAACTCACTTTAGTTGCGCTATGCATATTGCCTCTTTCAATGGTATTTGTCATGATGATCGTTAAAAAATCTCAAAAACATTTTATTAACCAGCAAAGATATTTAGGGAAAGTAAATGGACATGTAGAAGAAATGTTAGGAAATCATGTTTTAGTAAAAGCATTTAGTGGTGAAGATGAATCGACAAGAGCTTTTAGTAAATATAATGATGAATTATATAAGTCGGCATGGAGAGCGAATTTTCTATCGGGACTTATGATTCCAATCACTGCTTTTATTGGAAATATTGGCTATGTTGCGATTTGTATATTAGGTGGATATTTTACTGCAAATGGATCAATGACAGTTGGAGGTATTCAAGCTTTCATTCAATATGTTCGTTCATTTACGCAGCCAATTTCACAAATTGCTAATATTTCAAATATACTTCAACAAACAGCAGCAGCTGCAGAAAGAGTATTTGAATTTTTAGAAGAGAAAGAAGAAGTACCTGAAATAAAAAATGCACGATCAATTAAGCATAATGAAGTTACAAGTAATGTTTGCTTCAACCATGTTGCTTTTGGATATACACCTGAAAAAATGATTATTCATGATTTTAATTTAGTCGTTAAACCTGGCCAAAAAATTGCAATAGTTGGGCCAACTGGTGCTGGTAAATCAACAATTGTAAATTTAATAATGCGTTTTTACGATGTTAATAGTGGGGAAATCACAATAGGTGGACATAACATTAAGAATTTTAAAAGGGATGAACTTAGATCATTATTTGGAATGGTTCTTCAAGATACTTGGCTATTTAATGGTACAATTGCAGATAATATCCGTTTTGGAAGACTTAATGCAACGGATGATGAAGTAACAAAAGCTTCTATTTCTGCTCAATCTGATCACTTTATCAGAGCTTTGCCTGATGGATATAATATGATACTTAACGAAGAAGTAAATAATATATCCCAAGGTCAAAAGCAGCTGATCACGATTGCTCGTGCAATTTTGGCAGATCCTCAAATATTAATTTTAGATGAAGCAACCAGTAGTGTAGATACGAGAACTGAAGCACTCATTCAAAAAGCAATGGACAATTTAATGGTAGGAAGAACAAGTTTTGTGATTGCGCATCGCCTATCGACTATTCGAAATGCAGATTTGATTCTTTGTATGAAGGATGGCGATATTATTGAACAAGGTACGCATGAGGAATTAATGGAAATAGAAGGTTTCTACGCAAATCTTTATCATAGTCAATTTGAGATAATAAAATAAAAATTGATCCCGATAAAATTGAAACAAAATGATTTTATCGGATTATTTTTTGTGTGGTTCGTTTATTATGATAAATAATAGGAAATAAGCGAACTTAGGAATCTATTGATTAAAGGAGTTTAGATAATGTTTGATCCGACCGCATTTGATAATATGAAGGTTGTCATAGAAGGGCTCTTATATGACAAAGATTTAGATGGAGAATATGAAATCACTGATCGAAATGACTTTGTTAATCTTTCCAAAATGGATCGATTATTCTCAATTCGATTTAAAAAATTAAAAAAGTCGACTAAGACAACAAGTTGCACTTTTTCAATGAGTACATCAGCTAGTGATTTATATAATGAATTAATTAATGGAAATACTGAAGTAGGATGTTATATTGAAATTGAATTTTCCTTTCCTAAACCATTAGAAATCGAAATCATTCAAAGAAGTCTACTTTTATTTCAAAATAAGACAAATGAGCAATTCACTCCATTTTATAACATTAAACACTCTATTTTAGATAAAAATATCATTGAATCATCAGTAAACATAAAATTTCAAAATAAAATAACCGAAGATGACTTCGATCTAATAGAAGAATTGGTACATATTACAGAAATAATGTTACAATGGTACGATGAGCAAATATTAAAGGAGATTTAAATGGAACATTTTCAATTAGCAGAACAAACAATCTTAAAAATAAAAGCAAATAATATTACGAAATGGACAGCAGTTCAAGAGGAAGCAATCCCAGCGATATTAGATGGGAACGATGTCATAGCGCAATCTCCGACAGGTACTGGTAAGACTCTTGCATATGTTTTGCCTTTAATTAATAAGGTCGATGAAATGGAAGAAAATCCTCAAATTATGATCATGGCTCCAACTCGTGAACTTGTAATGCAAATTTTTCAGGTTGTTCAAGACTATACACAAAATACAAATATAAAAGTGGCTTCAATTGTTGGTGGAGCGGATATAAAACGTCAGATTGAAAAATTAAAACAAAAGCCTAAAATTATCGTTGGTTCACCAGGGCGAATTTCACAATTAATCAAACAGAAAAAATTAAAAATGCATTGTGTTAAGACAATTGTTTTTGATGAAGTAGATGAATTATTAAAAACAGATGATCAAAAAGATTTACCTCAAATTGTCAAAGCAACGATGAAAGATCGCCAACTAGTATTTTTATCTGCAACAATTACACCGGGGGCAATGCAATTTGCCAAAGAAACAAGTTCAAATCTAAAAGAAATTTCGATTGAACAAAGCTTGGAAGGAAATATAATTCATGGTTTTATTCCTTGTGAAGAAAGAGAGAAGCTAGAATTACTTAGAAGAATTGCTTCTGTTCAAAATATGAAAGCAATCGTATTTAGTAATGATCCATTTAAACTTGAAGGATACGCTTCTAAATTAAATTTTAGAGGAATTAAAACAGCGGTACTGCATTCAAAACTAGGGAAAATGGAAAGAGGTCGAGTTTTAAAAGATCTTCAAATCGGTAAAACTACTTTACTATTTTCAACTGACGTAGCAGCACGAGGAATCGATTTACAAGAGTTACCATATGTCATAACACTTGATGTACCAGAAAAAGTTGAACAGTATACTCATCGAAGTGGCCGTGTAGGAAGAATGGGTAAACAAGGTACTGTCATAAACTTGGTAACACCTCGAGAGAAAAAGAATTTATTTAGCTTAAGAGGAACGCAAAAATTGTTTTTTGAACATTTAACGGTTTCACACGGTGAAATACAAAAAGTCGAAATAATAGAAAAACAACTGAACGAAAATCAAACAAAAGAAAAAAGAACAAAACCAGTTTCAAATCAAAATAAAAAACCTGTTTCAGGTAAAAATAAACCAATGAAAAAAAATTAAAAAATAATAAAAACTTCAGCCAAATGGCTGAAGTTTTTTATTTTATTAATTTTGATCCATAGCCAGTACTAATCCCATAGCTGAAACTTCCAAATCTAACTTAATAATCTGGAAAACTGGGTGACTCTCATCTATATTCTTATTTTGAAGATCATGCTTTACTTCATTATATAATGCTGCTGACAAAATCCTGCTTTTCTCATAAAAAGGTTTTTCCTTATTATCTTCAATCGTGGAAGCAGTTAGTTTCATTAAACGATCTAAATATAACTTTAAAGACTCATATACGAAATTTGTATCTCTAGTTAATCCATAATGACCGAAGCAAATAGCATCTGGATGATACTCTTGAATTTTTCTAGATGAACTTAGTGTTGCTTCGTATGAAAATTGATTAGGCGATGTCGACGGTAAAATAAACGTACCTATTTCCTTTTGAAGCTGTGGATAATAAATACCTAATGTATCTCCTGTAAACATAAATTTACTAGAAGAATCGAAAATTGAAATATGATGATTAGCATGACCTGGAGTATGTAAAAATGTTAGTTTACGATTTTTACCAATAACAAGCTCCTCACCATCGGCTACCTGATAAATTTTAGTCGCGTCAATTGGAAGAATTGGTTTAAATAAACGATCAAAATCATCACCATAAACTTGTTTTGCACTCGCAATTAATTTTGTCGGATCCTCTAAATGCCTAGCTCCCTTTGGATGGACAAAAAGAGTGGCATTAGGACATTTTTCCATTAATAAACCAGCGCCACCTGAATGATCTAAATGAATATGTGTTACGATAACATTTTTAATTCTGTCTAATGAAATTTGTAGCTCTTTTAAACCTTGTAATAAATACTCGTGGGAAGGACTAGCACTTGTTTCAATGATTGTAATGTCTTCATCTAAAATAATATAGCTACCCGTTCGTTCCTGAAACGATAAATCATATAAATCAATTAAATATGTATTAAAGCCTAAATCTTGCATAGTCTAACCTCCAATCTTTTGTTAAAAGGTGAAGAAAATAGTTTAATTAAACTATAATTTAAATACTAATAGGTTTGAAGGTTTTTTTCAAAAAATAGTAATTAGAATAGACTTTTTGATGGAAAATAATTACTATTAACATTATAAGGAAGTAGGAGGAATGTGAAATGAGTATTTATGATTTTGAAGTAAAAGATAGCAAGGGCGAAGATGTATCTCTTTCAAAATATAAAGATAAAGTGATAATTGTTGTAAATACTGCAAGTGCATGTGGATATACTCCTCAATATAAAGATTTACAAGCATTATATGAAGAATATAAAGAAGAAGGATTAGTAATACTTGGTTTTCCATGTAATCAATTTATGAATCAGGAACCAGGTTCAAATGAAGAAATTCAAAGTTTTTGTGAATTAAATTTTGGTGTAACCTTCCCTGTTTTCGGAAAAATTGATGTAAATGGTGACAAAGCAGATCCACTATTTAAATATTTAAGCTCAGAAGCTCCTGGTATTATGGGGTTAAAATCAATAAAATGGAATTTTACTAAATTTATTATAAATAAAAATGGTGAGGTCATTGAACGATTTGCTCCTCAAACAAATCCTCAAGAGATGAGATCGACCATTGAGAAACTATTGAAAGCTTAAGAAGCTTTTTTAATGTTGAATGCTTTAAAGACAGTTAAAAACGCTTGTTTTTATCGCACATCTGCAAGATTTGCTGCACGAAAAGACAAGCGTTTTGATTGGTCATGTTGCAACATATTCGAACTTCGTTATAGGACAATAAGGACGAGTTTCGTACATTTAATTAGGACAACAAACAAGGTGAAAGATGCAAGATTGGAAATCACCTGCTCGTTTTGCAATTTTTTTATTGGCGCCATTATATTCGAGTGGTAAGGGGATTCCTTTTTCCATTAATTCGTTTCCATAAAAAGTGAGATTCGTACTGTTTACAAAATATTTCTTATTTGGATTTAAACCGGTCAGTTTTAAAGTCTGGTATTTCATAGGATTTGGGCTAGCTAATATTTTGTACCAACCTATAATGGCTTCATTTTTGTTTTTACTTATTACCATCCAAGCTACTTCGTTTTCCTTAAAAGGATCAATTAACCGATAAAAATCTCCTTTCATAATTAATGATCGGTGATGTTTGAAAAATTGTATTTGCGATTTAATATCTGATTTTTCTTTTTCAGTAAGTATCAAAGGATTTAATTCATAACCAAATGTTCCAAAGAAAGCGACATTGGCTCTAATTGATAATGGGGTATTACGAAATGTTTGATGATTAGGTGATGCTGATACATGTGATCCGATGCTAGAAATTGGGTATGGTAGAGAGGTACCATATTGAATTTTTAATCGTTCTATTGGATCTGTATTATCACTAGCCCATGCTTGGGGTGCATAAAACAATAAACCAGGATCAAATCGACCACCACCGCCTGCACATGATTCAAATAACACATTTGGAAATTCACTTACTAATCGTCCATATAATTCATACACACCTAAAATATACCGATGAAAAAATTCATCTTGTTGATCATTAGCTAACTTCTTAGAATAAGCCTCAGTAATATTTCGATTCATATCCCATTTTATATAGTCTAAATTTGTATTCTTTATAACATCAGCCATTTTTTTATAAATGTAATCGACAACATCCTTTCTCGAGAAATCTAATACTAATTGATGCCTTCCTAAAGATACCTGTCGATTAGGTGTATGAATAATCCAATCAGGATGATTTTTAAATAAATTACTATTTTGACTAACCATTTCAGGCTCAAACCAAAGACCAAATTTTAAACCTAACTCTTTAATTTTATTAGCAAAATGGTCTATTCCTTTAGGGAATTTTTCAGTATTTGAATACCAATCGCCTAGAGAGCTAGTAGCATTATTTCTTTTACCAAACCATCCATCATCTAATACAAATAATTCAATCCCAAGTTTTTCTGCTTCTCTTGCGATTTGAAGTAAGGATTCTTCATTAAAGTTGAAATAAGTAGCTTCCCAATTGTTTATTAATATAGGTCGTTCATTATTTTTCCACTTACCACGAATTAGGTTGTTTCGATATAAATCATGATAAGTTTGACTCATACCGTTCATACCTTGATCAGAATATACGATCACTACTTCAGGTGATTGAAAATGTTCGTTTTCAGATAATTTCCAAGTAAAACGAAATGGATGTATTCCCATCGTAATTCGAGTCATATCGTAATGATCAACTTCAGCTTGAGCAATAAAATTCGAGCTATAAACTAAATTAAAACCAAATACTTCACCATGATTTTCTGTCGTCTCTTTTCTTCTAAAGGCAAGAAATGGGTTATGTTGATGTGAACTTGAACCACGTAAACTCGATATGCCTTGCGTACCCATCACTAACTGACGTTCATTTAAATGTCTCTCTCTAGACCATGCACCACTTAGCTGTATCATAATGAAATCATGATCAGGAAAATCAATCGTCGCACTCATAAATCGCTCTAAATAAAATGGTTCAGTTCCTTGGTTACAAATATATGCACTTCTAGTAATAACAGATAAATCTTTAAATATTGTATAGGAAATTACTAGCACAGCTTTAAGTGTTGAGTCTTCTAAAACAATCTGAATGGTTTCAGCATCTTCTTCATTTTCTGTATAAGTGGCAGGTAAACCTTGTAAATGGGGTTTCCCTTTTGTAATTGTATAATCTTTATAGATAAAATTTGTAATATGGCTACCGTTTAACTGACGAATACTTAATGCCGGTTCACGATAGTCAGAAGTGCCATAGACGGGAAATTCCTGTCTGATAGTTTCAAGACTAATTGATCGATCAGCATAATAATAAGAAGTATATGTTGTAGTAGAATTGTCATTTTGAATATGAGTAAAATTTGAATGAATGTCAATCGCTTTTCCAAAATACAAAGACCCAAGATGACCATTTTTCATGACATAAAATACATAACTAATTTTTCCGTTTGATAGATGAAACTTCTTTTGTTCGTCATCCACAAAGATCAGCATGATTGCACCTCTAGTACATGATTTAATGACTTCTAAAAACTTTTTATATTATTAAAGAAATTAGCCTAATCCAATTTTTATGCACAGTATAAAATTA
>NZ_NTZO01000271.1 GCF_002559405.1 Bacillus sp. AFS001701
CAATTCCAATTATAAAAAATCAAGAAGTAGTTGGTGTACTTACAATTGCATCAGAACAAAAAAATGCTTTTAAAAAATACCAAGTAGTTCTGATCGAAATACTTGCATTATATCTCGCAATTGCGGTTGAAAATGCAAGGTTTTACTTACAAACAAAAATCAAAAGTGAAACTGATTCTTTAACCGGCTTATATAATTTTGAATACCTCGAATCTAAAATTAAAGATGAATTTGAACAGTTGAAATCATTCAAGATAAAGTCAATTTCATTACTCCTAATAGATTTAGATTATTTTAAAAGAGTGAATGACCAATACGGTCATCAAGCAGGTAACGAAGTATTACTTGAAGTTGCAAGACGAATTAAAATGGTAGTGAATCAAAGTGGTTTAGTTGCTCGCTTTGGTGGAGAAGAATTTTCAGTGCTACTTGTAAATCATAGTGAAAGAGAAACATATGATTTAGCAGAAGAAATTAGAAAATCGCTGGAAAGTATTCCATTTTACATTACAAATCATATGACTAACGAAGATCAACAGATTAAATTAACAGTAACAGCAAGTATAGGAGCATCAGTTGCACCAATTGTGGCGAGAGAACCTTCAGACTTAATTCGATGTGCCGACAGAGCTATGTATTCAAAAGCAAAAAATGCTGGAAGAAATAAAGTGGCAATGTATAGCAAATAACCACCGGGAATCCTACGGTGGTTATTTATATATGTAGATAAAAAATGGGCAGGTTTTTGTAATTTTTTGTTGCACGATACCTGTTTACCCTCGACAAATGTCGGCGTGTTTTTCTGTAATTATATGTTAGTATTTTTTTACGTTTTAAAATAAAGTAGTAGGAGGATTCATATGGACAAGTCCTCAAAGATATCAATTAAAATTAATGGCGAGGAAAAAGCATTTGAAGAAGGTGCCGTGACTTCTCAAGATCAGGTAGAGGAGAAGAACGGGGAATTTGGATGGGTTTTACCAACTCCTGATGGGTTAGGAAAAAAAGTAATCGTTTTAGATGATGTTAAAAAGAAGAAAAAGATTAAGCCAGAGCAAAAAGTGAAGGAGAAAAAGAAAAAAAAGATTTCTTTTTTCACAAAGAAGTCACCTTCGAAAAGTATAATTATTTCTATTATAGGTGCAAGTTTAATAGGACTATGTTTTGGGTTTGTATTTTTAGGGATATTTAAACAATCAAAGCCAGATGCACTTAACCCAACAAAAAATAGTGTATCGGTTTCTGGTACTGCAACGAATCAAGTACAAATGATGATTCCAGCAGTGAAGTTTGATCTCGCACAAGTTGGAATGTATAAAAGTATGGAATCAGCTAAGAAAAATGAAAAAGAAGTATCTACAAATGGCTTTACCCCTGTCATTTATGAAAAAAATAATAATTTTTTCGTCGTTATTGCTTTGAGTGGAAAAGATAGCACGTTTTTAGCAGATGAAGTTAAGAAAAAATTAAAAAGTACTTATTTAAAAGAAGAAACAGTTGGTGGGCAAGAATACAAAGGCCCAAAACAATCGGTAGATATGTATAAAGCTGAAGTGGAAACATTTAATTTTATGTTATCGTACTTAACAGATAAAAACTTTAATAATGAAAAGCAACTTGAACAAATAAGCTCAACAATGTTAATTCTGAGTAAGCAAAAAGATTATATTAAAAATAAACAATTACTAAGTGGACTTAAGCATTTACAAAACATCGAAAAAGTAATGTCCTCAAACAGTAAGCAAAATCTAAATAAAGTAACCCAATCAGTCCAATATGACATGTTATCCTTATTTAAAATATTAAAAGAACAAAAAACTACACTAACAAATTAAACTTTGTTAGTGTAGTTTTAGTTTGTTGAAATATAAAGCGGTCAATAAGGAAAGCAATATTAAGTCGAACATTATTGATGTTAAAATTCATATTTTGACGATCTATTAAGATTTTAGGTGTTAATGTGTGTTTAAACAATCTTAATAATCCAACAAACTATAGTAATCGTTTTATAGAAGTTAAAATATTAAATTCTAATGTTTAGTTTATAAGGTGATGTTTGGTCTGACATACAAACAAATGAGATAACTGTTATTTTATGCTAAGTAAAGTATATTAAATTAGCATTTAATCAAGAATGTTGAAATATAAAATGGTCAATAGAGAAAACGGACATTACATGAATATTTATTAATGATGAATTTATCATTTTTTGGATGGTTTTAAATGTTAATATGTTTGTGCAATTTCATTATTCCAATAACACTAATAATGATTTTTTGATTTTTTCAGAGGTTAAAATATTATGAGCTAATCTTTAGAAAAACAAATTCAATTGATTAGTTTAATTAATGTTCGATATTTATTGGCCTACAAACTGATTAATATACACAGTTTCGTTACTCTAAGTAAAGGCTATTTGATTAGAAATTATTGCAGACTTTTTTTGATGAATAAGTTGATTGGAACAAAAGGGATGCTAGACTCCTATGGGATAAGAGGGAAGGCTTAGACCCCGCAGGCTTGCCGAGGAGGCTAAAGAATCCCGCCTCATAGAAAGCGAGCATCCTGTAGT
>NZ_NTZO01000272.1 GCF_002559405.1 Bacillus sp. AFS001701
ATTGTTATTAAATTAAATTAATTTTTCTTTAAACTGTAAATACTCTTCTTTATTACTAGGTACTACTAAAGCACCACTTTGAATTTTATCTTTATATTCATTAACCTTTACTAAAATTGGGTCCTCAACATTATGATCCGCTAGTATTAATTTTATACCATCTTCATTTAAACCATAAATTAACGTTTTACCACCATGAAATTCATTCGATTTTGTTTGTTTAGCTAAATCATATACTGCCTGATCAATTTTTTTCACAAGTGAAATAAGAGTTACGTTTTCAGGTAAACCGTGTTTATACTCATTACGGTCAGCCCCTATTACCCATACTTCCCTTTGATTTGATTTCCTAATCTTTTTTGCAGCTGTAAACACGCCTTTACTTGTTAAACCTGCTACAGGAAAAATTATATCAACGTCTTTCATAAAAAAGTCATTTGCTATTCTTGAGCCTATTTTAGAGTCATTAAAGGTATTTGAATAGGCTGTAAGAACTTCAATTTCTTTATTTACTGATTTTACTCCAGAAATAAATCCATACTTATATCTGTTAATAATCTCATTGTCGTCTCCACCGATAAATCCAATCTTTTTTGTTTTTGTTTTCATTGCTGCTATTACACCTGCTAAAAAACTTCCGTCTTGTTCAGTAAAATTAATACTAATTACATTTGGTTGGTCAACACTCGAATCAATCACACCAAATTTAGTACTTTTATTGTTTTCTGCAACTTTATTCAATACAGAAGATAAATTATTACCTATTCCAATAATCAAATCATAATTTGCATCAGCCAGTTTAGTAATTTTCTTCTCAAAACCTTTAGTACTACTTGTTGTAATGTATTTATAATTCTTATCTTTTTTTAAATTTTCCTCTTTAGCAAATTTAGTAATACCTTTCATAGCAATTGAGTTTAAATAACTATTATTTTTACCATTTGAATTTGAAACAATCCCAATTTTGAAAGTATTACTAGACTCTTGATTATTACTGCAAGCCGAAATGACGACTGCAAATATCGAAATTAAGATTAATGCAGTCTTTTTTATATACAAAATCATTCACCTCATTCGAATACAATTATTTCTAGTATGAATTTTCGATTATTGTTTTATTCGTTGAAAAGAAGAGGGATTAGGAAATTGAGGGTTTTTGGATCAAAATTTTTAAAGCAGGAAGTACATATACCTCCTGCTTACACGGTGCTGAAAACATTTTTATTATTTAATTATCGAATTTTCGTAAAAGGAGTTAAGTGTTGTTGATTTTCACTACAGGATGCTCGCTTTCCAATCAGAAAAGCAGGAATAATTAGTAATTCCTGCTTTTCTACTAACCTTTATTCATTCAAATGTTCCTTTTACTAATACTTCTTTATCTTGCATCATTATTTTTCCTTTTGAAATAACTGCTTCTATTTCAAGCGTGGCTTTATTTAGGAAGACTAAATCTGCATCGTATCCATTTTTGATTTGTCCTTTTTGTAATTTTAATATTTCGGCTGGGTTTTTAGTGATTACGCTAATTGCCTCTTCAATCTTGATACCTTCAATTAAAATTGCGTCTTTTACTTCGTCATATAAACTACTTACTCTTCCTACCTTCATACCCCGTAGTATTCCGTTTTCATCAAAATCGGGTAGACTACCTTGTCCATCAGATGTAAACGTTATTTGTTGAATGCTAACACCTGAATTGAGCATTCTTTTCAATCCTACGCTACATTTCACTTCACCATTATTCAAAAAGTGTGGGATTGAGCTAGTTGTAAAGTCAACAAACCCTCCTTTTTTAGCAAAGTTAATTCCAGCTTCAAATAAATAGCTATTACGGTTAATATGTGTTGGGTAAAATTGAGTAATTGGTAATTCGGTTTCTTCAACAATCTCCTCGATCATTGATAACATTTTTTTACTATCTCCAATATGTACATTTACAACGCCGGACTTTCCTGAAAGCAAGCCCCCATTTCGAGCTTGTGCAGCTATTCTTGCAAATTCTTCCTTTGTCGGTTGAGATGATCGATGGTCCGAAATAGCTATTTCTCCAACACCGATAATCTTATCAATTAGGATGATGTCTTCTTCAATCTTAGAAAATAACGTTTTGACAGGTGTTTGGTACGAGCCCGTATAGACAAATGAAGTAATTCCCTCTTCTTCTAATGCTCTACATTTTGCAAGTAGACTGGCCATTGTTCTTGTTGTTCCATCTGTACCAATTACTCCTACTACGGTGGTGATTCCTCCGTTAATACAATCAGACAACAATAATTCTGGTGTTCTTGTTTTAAAGCCACCTTCACCTCCGCCACCAATAATATGCACATGAGCATCAATGAAGCCAGGCACAATATAGTAGGCAGATGCATCAAATATTTGTAAAGGAACCGAAGATGAGGTAATGTCTATTTCTTCATGAACATACTCAATTTTTTCATTCGATATTAAAATATCGTTTTTACCTATTGACTTTGGGGTAAAGATTTCGCCATTTTTTATGAGTAACATATATACCTCCGATTGGATAATATTGTTTAATTTCAGATTACCATATCTGTCTGTTTTATGATTCATTCTTGCTTTTTAGCAACTGTTAAAAATGATCTAACAAACTATACATACAGCTATAAAATATTGAAAACATTAAATCTCTAGATTTGTTCATAATACTCTCATAGTTAAAAATGATTCAATGAAAATAGGAGGCATTTTTATGAGTAGAGCAATGAAAGAAGAATTAGCAAATGCTATTACTCATGGGATTGGTGCAATACTATGCATCCCAGCACTATATTATTTAATTAGTAAGGCTATGCATAAAGGGACACCCTGGCATTTAATTTCCTTTACAGTCTTTGGTTTGTCTATGTTGCTACTTTATATTTGCTCAACATTGCTTCATAGCGTTAGAGACCCAAAGCTAATTAGGCTATTTACAATTTTAGATCACTCGGCAATTTATTTATTAATCGCTGGAACTTATACGCCATTTTTACTCGTAACTTTAAGGGGTAGAATTGGCTGGTCCTTATTTACAATTATTTGGGGCTTGGCAGTTTCAGGTGTAATCTTTAAATTTATATATGTTAATAGGTTTGAATTATTTTCAACAATTGTTTATTTAATTATGGGTTGGTTAATGATGTTTGCAATTAAGCCTATTTATGTAGGACTATCTGGAATAGGATTTTTCTACTTATTATTAGGAGGGCTATTTTATTCGATTGGCACAATTTTTTTCCTAGTCAAACGCTGGCCATATAGTCATGCAATTTGGCATTTATTTGTATTATTAGGAAGTGCATCTATGTATTTTTGTATATTTAAATTTGTAGTTTAAAAAAAGCGCTTCATTTTAAATGAGCGCTTTTAGTTTTATTATTCAATAATCTCTTTAATATAGTTAGTTAATTCTTTGGCATCTGTTATTCCAATTTGTTCAGGATAAATTGGTGGAAATACTTTAAGTATAACATTTGCAGGTTTAATACGATTACCATTAGCTTCTAAAATATTAAAAGTCCCTTCAATTCTTACAGGAATAACTGGAACCCCTGATTTCGTTGCTAAATGTAGGCTCCCTGATTTAAATTCACCCATTTGACTACCCTTACTTCGAGTACCTTCTGGAAAAACAACTAATGAATGGCCATTTTTAAGTTTATCAACGCCTTCTTTTATAGCTTTAAGTGATTGTCTTCGATCACTTCTGTCCATAAATACACTATGCATTTGTTCCATCCAATCTGGTACAATCGGTAGTTTTTTTAATTCGATTTTTGCAATGAATCCAATAGGCTTATTTAAATATCCTAATAATAGTGGAATATCAAAATTACTTTGATGATTACTTACAAATAGGACTCCTTCGTCTCTAGGAATATTTTCGATCCCTTCAACCTTTACTTTACTACCAGTACAGCCAATCATCATTTTCCCGAAATAATCAGGAAATTGGTGCATTATACGGTCTTGCTCATGTACAGGTAAATCTTTTGGTATTTTTTTTACTGATGATAATTTTAGCTTTGCTTCAATTACACCAACTACAATGCGTGTTGCAGCAAATATTGTGCGAAACATATTAATCCTCCGATAGTTGAGTATGTTAATTATTATACAAAATGCCCAACCACTTGAAAAGTATTATCCATCCTGATTATTTAATAAAACGAGAAACAAAAAAAGAATCGGCTTTTATTTGCCGATTCCTTAATACTGTGAATCTTTAGTTCGAAACTTTTGCTCCACTGAATTCTGCAGCAAGAACTTTAGCTTTTTCAATTGCGTTAGCTTTAATTTCTTGTGCTTTATCTGGCATTGCAGCCATACCTTCTACGAATAATGTAGTTACATCAGTAACACCTACAAAGTTTAAGATACTTGTTAAGTATGGGCTAGAGAAGTTAATTCCAGATGCAGGACCTTCTGAATATACGCCACCGCTTGCTTGGATGTGTACAGCTTTTTTATTCTCAAGTAAACCAACTGGACCATTTTCAGTATATTTAAATGTTTTACCAGCAATTGAGATATTATCAATAAAGTTTTTTACAACTGATGGGAAACTAAAGTTCCAGAATGGTGTAACAAATACATACTCATCAGCTTGAGTGAAAATTTCTAAGTTACGATTCATAGCAGCTAAAGTAGCTTGTTGATCAGCACTTAATTCTTCAAAAGCAGTACCGTTTCCTAATTTGCCCCATGCATCAAATACATTTCCATCTAACATAGGAACATTTTCTTTAAATAAATCAAAATGAACAACTTCATTTTCAGGATTTGCTTTTTTGTATTCATTAATAAATGCTTCCCCTACAGATAGACCAAATGAATTTTCAATTGCATTTGGGTTTGCAGTAATATAAAGTAATTTTTTCATCTTAAACATCTTCCTCTCAGTTTCATTTATCTTTAATTCGAGATTTGTTTTTAAAAATCAAGGGATAATCAAATCCCTTAACCTCATAATAATATCTCTAATTCAAGATGTCAATACTTTTTTTCATAAACAAAATATCTAAATTTAATTTTTGATTTTTCATCGACCTGTACATCAGAAACAGATTTTACATTCCATTCATCCTTTGAAAAATTCGGAAAAAAAGTGTCGCCTTCAAAGTTATGTTCAATTTCAGTAATATAAAGTGTATCTAAATATGGGAATGTTAAATTAAAAATTTCAGCCCCACCAATAATAAATAAATCTTTATTTTTATTTTCCTCAACATAACTTATAACGTCATTAATGACTGTAACACCTTCAGCTTGAAAATCCTTTTGTCTCGTCACAACGATATTTTCTCGGTTTGGAAGTGGTCTACCAATCGAATCAAAGGTTTTTCTTCCCATAATAATTGTATACCCAGTAGTTACTTTCTTAAAATAAGCAAGCTCTTGTGGAAGATGCCAAGGCATCTTATTATTTAAGCCGATTACATTGTTTTCTGACATCGCAACTAATGCAGCAATCATACACTTACTACCCCTTTGATCGCAGGATGGCACTCATAATCTTCTAATGTAAAATCCTCATATTTAAATTCAAAAATGTTTTTGATTTTAGGATTTATCTTCATTTTTGGTAATTTATGAGGCTCTCTTGTTAGTTGTAAGTTAATTTGATCAAGATGATTTGTATAAATATGAGCATCTCCAAATGTATGGACAAAATCACCTAATTCTAAATCACATACTTGAGCAATCATCATTGTTAATAGCGCATAAGATGCGATATTAAATGGAACTCCTAAAAAAATGTCAGCTGACAAAATCTTCAACCAAGTTCGTTAATCTTGGCCCGTTCTTAAAAAGAACTGCTACATGTCACCATGCAGATGAGACTATATCACGACCTCATATAAGATATAAGGTCCCTTGCATTTCGGGTGCCAATCACTTGCACCCTACTCCATATTTGGATAGTCGTTAGGCATTTATTATTCTTTGTAATTATGAAATTTGGGAATTGAGAATGTTATAAACTCCAGGTTTATATTTCATAAAACCACCTACAAAGAATAAATTTAGCACGGGATTGTCTTTATTTAAGAGTTTCCCCGTTTAGCAAGGTTTTCGGTACAGATTACTCTGTAAAGGCGCTCAGAATTAACGCTGATAAAGCTGACAAGAAAGTTTTCCATCATTCACATAGAACTGGAAAAAACAATGACATGGTGCTAATGCCATCTTATCAAGTTCTCCAACATTCCATGCAGAAACAATTATTCTTCGAGAATCTGGATTTGTTTTTATTTGATTAATTACTTCTGAAATTTGATCAATTGTTGAGCCATCAGCAGCTTTCCATGATCTCCATTGTTCACCATATACAGGGCCCAAATTACCATTTTCATCGGCCCACTCATTCCAAATACGAACACCATTTTCTTTTAAATATTGAATATTAGTGTCGCCTTTTAAAAACCATAATAATTCATGAATGATTGATTTTAAGTGAACTTTCTTTGTAGTTACTAAAGGAAAGCCATCTTGAAGATTAAATCGCATTTGATAACCGAATGTACTCATTGTTCCTGTTCCAGTACGGTCTGTCTTTGTCATGCCATTATCTAATACGTGTTTACATAAATCTAAGTATTGCTTCATATTGACCTCCTAATTATGTATTGTTTATTCTTAATAATCTTCTTCGTTAATTTCAATATAGCCAAAATGAAATTCTGATGATTTGCGGATTAATTGATTAAATCCATATTTTTTAAATCTTTCACTTCTAAAATGATCTTTCAATACTATTCTTTTTTTGGCAACGCGCTTAGCTTCATTGATTACTTCATATGTTAGGTCATCATATGATGCTAAATTTTTCAATGCTGCAATACCCGAAGAGGCTTCGATATTTTTTTCAAACATCGGATCAAAATAAACAATATCAAAAGATTGATCTGGAAGTGTCTTCAAATAAGTTTTATAATCTATATTTTTTACTTCAATTTTATTAATGATATTCGACCAATCTTTAATGTTCTGTTTATTTGTTTTTAAACCTTTCTTAGTTAGGTAAGCAATAATTTGGTTTTTCTCTAAGCCTAAAACTTTACCTTGGTCACCTACAACATAACTTGCAACAATACTATCTGAAGCCATTCCAAGTGTACAGTCTAATAAAGAATCACCTTTTGTTAATAAACAAGCGTCACAAAATGGATCATGTTCACCCTTCATCAATCGTCTAATTCTAAAAACTGAGGAGTTCGGGTGAAAAAAATATGGAATAGCTTGATCATCCTCATACCATTCTAATCTATTTTTACCTAAAACAAGTATAGGTTTTTTAAATTTACCATAGATTTCTTCAATGCTAAATTCTTTCCGGAGAATTAACTGTCCATTTAAGTCTGAAGCAATTATCTCTGCTTCCTTTTCTAAATAAACATCTGGTCTTAAGCAAGTTGTAATAATCATAAGTCTCCTTAATTAAGAAAAAAAGAGGAAAAATCCTCTTTTTACATTTGTGCAAATATTGATTGAATTCTTGCTTTAATATCTTCAGGAGTTGAGCCTTCGATTTGTTCACGAGGAATAAATCCAACTACCTCTTTACCTTTAAATACTGCCATTGAAGGTGAAGACGGTGGGAAGTCAGCTAAATATTCTCTTAACGTCGCAGTCGCTTCCTTATCTTGTCCAGCAAACACTGTCATAACTTTTGCAGGTTTTTTCTCTGATTCAATAACAGCTTGAACTGCAGAAGGTCTAGCAAGTCCAGCAGCACAACCACAAACTGAATTGATTACAAAAAAAGCAGTATCATTTAATTCGTTCATAAATGACTCGACTTCTTCCCCAGTAGTTAATTCTGTAAAACCATTTGAAGTTAATTCCTCTCTCATTGGTTTTACGATCCCTTTCATGTACTCATCATATGCATTCATTGGTTTGTTTCTCCTTTGTCATTTTCTATTTTATTACGCTCAGTCATTTGTTTCCAAACTGAACCTAGTGCTTCCTCACCATTCTCAATTCGATGCAATGCAAGTTGAACTTGTAATTTCACTTCGAATTCTGGGTCTTCTAATGCAGCTTTTAATGCTGGAATTGCACTTTCATCACCTAGTTCAAAAAGAAACATTGCTGCACGCCATCTAACTAATTTACTAGGATCTTTTAATGCTTCAATCATAGCTGGCATGGCTTCTTCAAATCCTAAGTCTGATAAACAATCTCCAGCAATTCGTCTTACACCGACTGCCTTATCCTTTAAAGCCTCATATAAATAAGGTAACACTAATTCTGATTTTAACATACCTAAATAAGCTGTAGCTAATCTTCTTATTGAAACATGGTCATCTTTTAATGCGATTTCTAGTAAAGGTAGGTCTTCAAGGGTAGGATCGATTTTTACAAATCTCGCATACCTTTTTTTCCAATCTTTTTCTTCAAAAATATCTGCAGTAAATGGTTCAAATTTAGGAACTTCTTTTTTCTCAGTATTGGATACATCATTCGTCATCACTTCGTTGACGATATTCTTTATGTCGTTTTCAGTGTGAGTAGCCGTTAATTCATCAATAATTTCTTTCTCAATTGTTGCTAATTCGCCATAACGAATTCCATAATCTATCCACTGTCTTTCAAATACTACATTTGATGCAGATGTTGTTAGTTTCATAATTGCTTCTTTATAGAATGGAGGTAAAGCTGCTCTTTGTTCTTCGCCATTTACAATTAATTTCAACTGCATTGGTATATTATGATACATTTGAACAAATACTTGTACCTCTCCAAAATGATTATCTATTATCGTATCATTAGTAGCTTCATCATTTACTTCTTCACCAAATACATTTCTGACTTGAAGCAAAATGGTTTGCCAATTTGCATTTGACTTACGATCAATGGCAATAAAATCAGCTACATGATAGACACTTTTGATTCCTTCTATTCCTAATATCTCTTGAATTATTAATGGAGCCTTATCAATATTATCAATAGAATAATGATTTCTACTTCCTGATGGCAATTCCTCATCTAATAACACTTTCATTGTATTAGGACTTGGTGTTGGTTCAATTGACTTAATTTTCATCTTAATCTCCTCTTCTTGTTATTTAGTCCATTCTATCAAAAAGAGGAAAAACTCACTATTGTAACGCCTTAACGAATTCTTCAAAGTCATTTGTTCTAGATTCGATTGCGTTGTGAGTTAACTCTTCAGATCGACGAGTAAAAAGGTGAAATTTCTCAACTATTATTTCTGTCACATAAATAGGTTTTTCAGATTCCTTTACATAACTTGAAGTTTTTATAACTCCTTCAATAGAAACTTCCATCCCTTTTTTTGCTTTTTTAGTAGCATATTCAGCAATGGGACCCCATAATTTTACTGAAACATAGTTCGTTCTCGTTTTTTTCAGATAATCTGAATAAACATTCGTAGCAATATTAATAAAAGTTGTTTTCCTTCCATTCGGTGTAGTTTGTAAAATGGGCTCTTTCGTTAATCTTCCTACTAATACAACATTGTTTATCATTATTACCATCTCCTTTATTTTTTTCTACAATACAAAATTATTGTAAGTTCGTAAAAAAAGGAAAATAGTATTTTAAATGAACTTTTATTTTTAAAAATTCATTATGTGATATAAAAACTTGAATAGTAAAATGACATCATAATCCAAAACTCAAAATTAATACTCTACTTTAGACTTTCTACTAAATCACTTAAAACTGACCAACGCTCCATTTTCTGTTCAAGTTGAGCTTCTTTTTCCTCAATATCTTTAGAAAGTTTATAAGCTTCATCAAAATTAGAGCCTACACCTTGTAATTTTTCATTTAATTGCTCAATCTCATTTTCCAATTTTTCGATATTTGATTCAATGCTATCCCATTCTTTTTGTTCTTGATAAGTTAATCGCTTTTTCTTTTGTTCTTTTTGATAAACTGGTTTTTCAATTGGTTCTTTTATAGCTTCAACTTCACGTTTTTCGTTCGATTGTCGTTCTAAATAATCCGTATAGCTTTCTAATGTAGATGAAATTTTTCCTTCACCTTCGAAAATTAATAATTTATTTGTAACTTTATCTAAGAAATAGCGATCATGTGATACGGTAACTACTACTCCACTGAAATTCTCAATATAATCTTCTAAAACTGTTAAAGTATCAATATCTAAATCGTTTGTTGGCTCATCAAGTAATATTAAATTTGGAGCAGTCATTAAGAGTCTTAATAAATATAGTCTTCTTTTTTCGCCACCTGAAAGTTTTCCCAATTGTACTCCGTGCGATTGAGTAGGAAATAAGAATGTTTCCAGCATTTGTGAAGCTGAAATTGTTTTTCCATCTGGTGTATGAATGACTTCTGCTTCTTCCTTAATATAATCAATCATTCTCATAGTTGGATTCACATTCTCTTGTATTTGAGTATAGTATGCAACTTTTACTGTTTGCCCAATTTCGATTTCACCAGAATCAACTTGTTCTTCTCCAACAAGCATTTTCAATAAAGTTGTCTTCCCCGCACCGTTTTCACCAATTATTCCAATTCGATCAGTTTGAAGTAATAGTAAGTTAAAATTATCTATGATCTTTTTCTCGTTAAACGACTTATTAACATTTATAAACTCAACAACTTTTTTACCTAAACGAGTTTGTTGAAAGTTCATCTCTAATTCCACTTTTTCTTGATTGTTGAGTTTACCCGAAAGGTCATCAAATCGTTGAATACGAGCTTTTTGCTTAGTCGTTCGAGCTTTTGCCCCTCTTCGCATCCAAGCTAATTCTCTTCTAAATAAATTGTTTCTTTTTTCATTAGTAGCTGCCTCTTGCTCTTCTCGAGCAGCTCTTTGTTCAATATAATACTGATAGTTTCCTTCATATCGATAGATATTACTATTTGAAAGCTCTAATAGTGCTGTAGTAACTTCATCTAGAAAATAACGATCATGAGTAACAAATAATACTGCGTTTTGTAATCTTTTTATGTATTCTTGTAAAAATAAGATACATTCATAGTCCAAATGGTTCGTAGGCTCATCTAGAATTAATAAATCACATGGATGTATTAATGCTTTTGCTAAGGCTACTCTTTTCTTCTGACCACCTGAAAGTAATGAAACATCTAAATTTAAATTTGATAAACCTAGTTTCGATAAGATTGTCTTTGCATTAGCTTCTAAATCCCAACCATTTAATGAATCCATTTCAGCTTGTAATTTTAGTAATTCATTTTGTAATCCTTGATTAGATGGATCTTCTCCAAGTGCTTGTAAAGTTTTTTCATATGATTTTACTAAAACCATTACTTTATCATCACTCTCAAATACTGCTTCAAGAACCGTTTGCTTTTTATCAAAGTCTTCATGTTGAGGCAAATAACTTATTACATAATCCTTTGGAGTCGTAATTTTACCATCATCAGCTGACTCGACACCTGCAATGAGTTTTAATAAACTTGATTTACCAGTTCCATTTATACCTAATAATCCAATTTTCTGTCCTTCGCTTACGGTAAATGAAATTTTATCGAATAAAGTTTTATCCCCATAAGTTTTGATTAAATTCTCTACACTTAAAATCTTCATATTTTAAA
>NZ_NTZO01000273.1 GCF_002559405.1 Bacillus sp. AFS001701
ATTATGAAACAAATTTTAAAAGAATCAAATCATAAAACTACAATTGAGATTATTCAACAACTTATTCAAACATATGGTGGAACTTCATTAACACATTTAGGATTACTTGGAGATAAAAAAGTATTTCTTTCAGAAGATCAAAAATCTGCATTCGTTTACCGTAAACAGGGTAATAAATTAGTTGTTCTATGTGATCCAATTGGTGAGATTTCTTTTGAAAAAATAAAGGAGTTTGAAAATTATTCAAGGAGTATAAAATGTATTCCGTGCTTTTATCAAATAGACGAAAACTCAAAAATGTTTTATGAAAAAGCTGGCTATCGATTGTTAAAATTAGGTGAAGAAGCAATAGTTGAATTAGAGAATTTCGAAATTTCAGGAAAAAAAGGCGCAAAACTAAGAACAAAAAGGAACAAATTCATTCGACAAGGTTATCAATTTGAAGTGTCTATGCCTGGACATACTATAGGTCTACTTCAAGAGCTTAAAGGGGTCTCAGATGTATGGTTAAACGGAAGAGAAGAGCTATCCTTTTCAGTTGGTTCATTTCATTTTGATTATGTTTCAAATTTTCCGATCGGTATCTTAAGGGATAAAAATGGTCAAGTTATTGCTTTTGCCACATTACCGATTCAAGGCGAAAATATAACAATCGATTTAATGAGATACTTAAAGGAATTACCATATGGAACGATGGATATGCTGTTTGTTTCAATTATGTTTTGGGCAAAAGAAAATGGATTTAAAAGCTGCAGCCTTGGAATGGCTCCATTAGCCAATGTTGGCCAAGATTCAAAATCATCAATCATCGAAAAATCTGCAAAAATGATCTTTAAATATGGTAACTCAATTTATAACTTCAAAGGATTACTAACTTTTAAAAGCAAATTTGCGAATAAATGGGAATCAAAATACTTAGCATACAAACCATATACATTACTTTCGGTTATCACAAGCTTATATCGCCTAGTTCATGGAACTAAATCTTTGAACTATATAACTCGATTTATGAAACCTTTAGAAAAGAATGTGAAAATTAGTTAACGAGGGCCTCTATATAAGAGGTCTTTTTTTTATGCTTTGGTATTATTGCTACATGAAAAAGAATACTTCGTCATAATGCCATTAATTCCAGTTCAATACAAAAAAATGAAAACTACATAAAAAGTTCAAAATGTATTAAATAAAACTAAACATTCATCAATTAAAATTAAATTAACAGTACTGGATTAAAATTGATTAAAAAAACCAAATACTTTCTAATAGAAGAAATTATTAAAGTGGACACGTTTAAAAGCCATACGTATAATGAAACACAATGACTGTTCTATTATGAAAGTGAGGAATGAAAAATGGTAAAAGAGAATTCAGTGGAATTTTTATTTAATTACATAGATGAATCGACAGAATGTTTAAAAGATAATTTAGAAATTTCTTATTTAGAGGCATTAATTGAAACAGGTGAAAATTTCTTTGAAGGGGAAGTTTTGCAAGAAGAAATTAATGGTTCGCAAAAAGATAAGCTTATGAATACAATTCATCAATTTACATCGGCATCAAAAGATAATGAGAGTATTCGTAGAGCATTTCAATTAGCAATATTAAAAGGTATGAAGCAAGGAGTACAAACAAATCATGAAATGACTCCAGATGGTATTGCTTTTATTATTACTTATTTAGTTGGAAAGCTTACTGAGGGGAAACAAAATTTAATTATTTTAGATCCGGCAATTGGTACTGGAAATCTTTTATTAACAATTTTAAATTCTTCAAAGGATAAATTTACTGAATCTGTTGGAATAGATGTAGATGATGTTCTTGTTAGAATCGCGTTTGTTATTGGCAACTTACTAGGACATGAGATAGAACTATTTAATCAAGACAGTTTAGCACCTTTATTTGTAGAACCAGTTGATCTTGTTGTTTGTGATTTACCAATTGGTTTTTATCCAAATGCTGAACGTGCAAACGAATATACTTTAAAAGCAAAAGAAGGCATGTCTTATGCTCATCATTTGTTTATTGAGCAAAGTATGAACTACTTAAAATCTGGAGGATTTTTCATCTCGCTAGTTCCAAATCACCTATTTACTTCAGAGCAATCTGCGCAATTACAAAGCTATATTAATGAAACAGGTGTTATTCAAGGATTGATACAGTTGCCAGTATCTGCCTTTAAGGACGAAAAACATCAAAAAAGTATATTAATAATCCGCAAAAATGCAGAAAATATGAAGAAGCCAAAACAGGCTTTATTAGTTGATTTCCCTAAGTTATCGAATATGAAAGCAGTTGAAGATATTATGCTTCAAATGAATGAATGGTTTAAAGAAAATTTACAATAATTGAACTTTTAAACACGTAAACTAATTTGTGTTATAATAATTTCAGCTAAAAAAATATAACAGTTTCATGTTTAAAGGAGATGTAAAAAACATGGCAAATATTCTTGCTATTAATGCAGGTTCATCGTCATTAAAATTTCAATTAATTGAAATGCCTAGCGAAAAAGTACTTACAATTGGTTTAGTAGAACGTATCGGTTTAAAGGATAGCGTTTTTGTAATTTCAGTAAACGGGGAAAAAATTAAAGAAGTAACTGATATTGCTGATCACTCTGTTGCAGTAAAAATGCTTCTTGAAAAGCTAACAGGTTTAGGAATTATTTCTTCATTCGATGAAATTCATGGTGTTGGACATCGTGTAGTTCATGGTGGAGAACTATTTACAGATTCTGCTATAATTACTGAAGAAGTTGAACAACAAATTGATCAACTTTCTGATTTAGCACCACTTCATAACCCAGCTAACCTAGTAGGTATTCGTGCATTTAAAGAATTATTACCAAATGTTCCTGCAGTAGCTGTATTTGATACTGCATTCCATCAAACAATGCCTGAAGAGTCTTACTTATATAGCTTACCTTATGAGTACTATAAGCAATTTGGTATTCGTAAATATGGATTCCACGGTACATCACATAAGTATGTAACTGAAAGAGCTGCTGAATTAATTGGTAAACCACTTGAAGAGTTAAGACTTATTTCATGTCACTTAGGAAATGGTGCAAGTATTGCTGCCGTTGAAGGTGGAAAATCAATCGATACTTCAATGGGATTCACTCCACTTGCTGGTGTAACAATGGGAACTCGTTCAGGTAACTTAGACCCAGCTTTAATCCCATTTATTATGGAAAAAACAGGTAAAACAGCTGAGGAAGTACTTGATGTATTAAATAAACAAAGTGGTATGCTTGGTATCTCTGGATTCTCAAGTGACTTACGTGATATTGAGACTGCAGCAGAAGAAGGTAATAAACGAGCTAAAATCGCTCAAAGTGTATTCATTGAACGTATTCACAAATATTTAGGATCTTATGCTGCACGTATGAAAGGCGTAGATGCGATTATTTTCACTGCTGGTATTGGTGAAAATGGACCGGAAATTCGTCAAGCTGTTTTAGAAGGTCTTGAATTTATGGGTGTTTATTTTGACCCAAGTAAAAATAACTTTAGAGGAAAAGAAGCTTTCATTAGCTTTGATCACTCTCCAGTTAAAGTAATTGTAATTCCAACTAATGAAGAAGTTGTTATCGCAAGAGATGTAGTACGAGTTGGAATGAAATAATCTGTTAGTAAACATAAACGTAGAGCATACAAAAATAGATGACCTCATATTCTTAAATTGAGATCACTTTTTGGCTCTACGTTTTTTTATATTTGAGGTGATAATATGGATCAAATGAAAGAGTATAATTTATGGCTGGAACTTAACGATTTGATTGAAAAGAAACAACAACAGCAAAATTTAAATAAATTAGAACTTATGTTTCAAAATGCTTCTAATTTTCTCCTCCAAAAAATACCTCAGAGCTATTCGAATACTTTTAAAGAATTTTTTTCAACTGCTTTTTTCCACACTCAATCTTTAATACAAACAACAAAACAGTTTCAAGAAAAGAAATTAGATATACTTAATCGAGCACAAATCTTAAGAAGTGATATTAAGACAATAAGCGATTTAAGAAAGTTACCATTAAGACAATTGAATTTCTTAGCTGAGCAAGAAATATCGAAAGCATTAATCGTTTCAAGTGTTCAAGGTGGAATAAGTGGAACTAGTACAAAGCTTGCTTTATTTGGTGATTTACCAGCTTTATTATTTATTAATCTTAAAACGGTACAAGAAATAGCTCTTTGTTATGGTTATGATGTAAGTATTCCAAAAGAGATGGAGTGTAGCTTAAAAGTACTCCAAGGTGCAATTCTCCCAACAACCGAAAAATACGTTGTTTGGAGTAAGTTAATGAACGATATTTTAAAACATGAGGATTCTGATGTATTTGCAACTTGGGAAAATGAATTTAATGGAGAAGGGGTCTATTACACAGTTATATTACAAATGTGCAAGTTATTAATGATCCACTCATTACGGAATAAAGTTTTAGGTGGTATTCCTTTATTAGGAGTTACTGTTGGGGCAAAATGGAATGAATCTTTTACAAAAAACGTATTAGAATATACAAAGAAATTTTATCAATATCGTATATTATCAAAACGGGTAAACCAGGAGCCAACAGATTAATCGAAATTTGAGAAGCTAACAAATTGTCTGTTAGCTTTTTTAGCGTGTAGAATGAGTGCGAACCGAAATACTTGAACATCCATTAGACAATTTACCCTTAGCTAATCGAATACCCGTTTGGTTGTAAACGAGGATGTGGTATGCTAAAGGAAAACCAATCAAGGAGACATTTATGAAGCCTACATCAAGTTTTCAACTAGAACAATCCGTCGGAAAGTTACGAAAAGTGATTGACCAACTAAACAAGCAAATCAAAGAAGCATCTTCCGATAAAGTTGCGAATGAAACCATCCGACTAAAAGAGGAACTGAAAACAATCGGAGACACGCTTTTACAAATTCAAAAGCGCGAAAATGAATAAACATAAATAATAGAGGTACAGAAAAAAGCTAACAAATTTATTGTTAGCTTTTTAACCATGTATTTTTGTCTCATTGGACATTTGTTGGTTACTTCTAAACCAAATCCAAAGATCGTTAATAATTGATGCTAATTCTGCAATTTCAGAATTTAATTTACAGCTCAAAGCAAAATCAGATTCATGATTTAATTGTTCTTGTTTATGATTAATCGAAAACTCTAAACGCTTAATTTGATCAGGTATTCCACCACGTATATATTCCCATTCCGTAAGAATCATTAGTTGTTGATCGTGAGAGTAATCTTCCCAATCCAGCTTTAGGCATGGTAGAAAAATACCTAATCGTTCATCGTATGAAAAATAATCTTGTAACATTTTTTACTCCCCCGGTGCCATTAATTTATAAATATCAATAAATTGATGTTTGTTTCCCTGTTCTACGTGTTCGATTTTGCCGAAACTACTCTCGTTTGGTTCTAACACTCCGAGGGCATAAATTCGGATACAACGAATCCTACATAGTTGAGTTATCCTTTACGTAATTATTCTCAATTTTTTTATTGACTGAGTTGGTTTTCGTCTAATAATTAGTCTACTCACTATCATGGTTCT
>NZ_NTZO01000274.1 GCF_002559405.1 Bacillus sp. AFS001701
ATATTTTAGAGGAATTTTAGGAATATACTAAAAAATAAAAAAATATGTTTATATTACAAAATATTGACAATACTAATGCGACTTGTGTTATTTTATATCTAAATAAAATTTGACTAATGTATAGAATAAACTATACAATTTGAAATTGTATGAAGGAAAATCAAAAATATAAATTGAACTCTTCTTATTATGAATCTATTTGAGAATACATAAGAATAAAAGAAAGAAATAAGGAATACAGAGAGTAATGAATAGGAAACTCTCGGGAGGCTTAAAAGATGGCAGAAAATTTAGTTATAGTGGAGTCCCCTTCAAAGGCTAAAACAATAGAAAAGTACTTAGGTAAAAAATTTAAAGTAATCGCATCAATGGGACATGTTCGAGATTTACCTAAAAGCCAGATGGGGATTGAAATAGAAAACGATTACAACCCAAAATACATAACAATCCGTGGAAAAGGTCCAGTTTTAAAGGATTTAAGATCTGCTGCAAAAAAAGCAAAAAAAATCTATCTAGCAGCCGATCCAGATCGCGAAGGTGAAGCAATAGCATGGCATATTGCGAATACACTCAATATCGATACATCATCGGATTGTCGTGTAGTGTTTAATGAAATTACGAAAGATGCTATTAAAGAGTCTTTTAAAAAACCTAGACCAATTAATATGAATTTAGTAGACGCACAGCAAGCAAGACGTGTACTAGATCGTTTAGTAGGGTATAACATAAGCCCATTACTATGGAAGAAAGTGAAAAAGGGCTTGAGTGCAGGTCGAGTTCAATCTGTCGCACTTAGACTGATCATTGAACGAGAAAAAGAGATTGAAATCTTCCAACCTGAAGAATATTGGACAATTAAAAGTAAAGCTTTAACAAAGAAAGAAACATTTGATACTTCTTTTTACGGAGTTAATGGTAAAAAATTGGCATTGAATTCTGAAACTGACGTGAAAAATGTTTTATCACAAATTAAAGGTGATCACTTTGAAGTTCAAAGTGTTACAAGAAAAGAACGTAAACGTAATCCAGCAACTGCTTTTACTACTTCCTTACTACAGCAGGAAGCAGCTAGAAAATTAAATATGCGTGCAAAGAAAACGATGATGATTGCACAGCAATTATATGAAGGAATTTCCCTAGGTAGTGGAGGACAAGTCGGATTAATCACATATATGAGAACTGATTCGACTAGAATATCTGATGTTGCGACTGAGGAAGCAAAGTCTTATATAATTGAAACTTATGGTGCAGATTTTGTTGCTACAAATAAAAAAAGTGAAAAAAAATCAGATAAAGTACAAGATGCACACGAAGCAATTAGACCAACGTCAACTTTACGTTCGCCTGATACAATTAAAGCACATGTTAGCCGTGATCAATATCGTCTTTATAAATTAATATGGGAACGATTTGTTGCTAGTCAGATGGCATCAGCAGTACTAGATACGGTTAAAGTTGACTTAATTAATAATGATGTAATATTTAGAGCTAATGGATCAGTAGTTAAATTCCCTGGTTTTATGAAGGTGTATATAGAAAGTAATGATGATGGCACAGAAGAAAAAGACCGTATCCTTCCACCGTTAGCTGAAGGTGAAAAAGTTAAATTAGAAGATATTTTACCTGAACAACATTTTACGCAACCACCTCCACGTTACACGGAAGCTAGATTAGTAAAAACGCTTGAAGAGTTAGGAATAGGTCGACCATCAACTTATGTACCAACTTTAGAAACGATTCAGAAACGTGGATATGTTTCATTAGATAATAAACGATTTGTACCTACTGAACTAGGTCAAATAGTATTTGATTTAGTCGTTGAGTTTTTCCCAGAAGTAATTAATATTGAGTTTACGGTTCAAATGGAAGGTGACCTTGATAAAATTGAAGACGGCAATGTGAACTGGATTCAAATCATCGATCAATTTTATAGAGGTTTTGAGAAACACTTAGAAATAGCTGAGAAAGAAATGCAAAAAGTTGAAATTAGAGATGAACCTGCTGGTGAAGACTGTGAAGCATGTGGAAGCCCGATGGTATTTAAAATGGGCAGATACGGTAAGTTCATGGCGTGCTCAAACTTTCCTGATTGCAGAAATACAAAAGCAATCGTAAAAGAGATTGGTGTCAAATGTCCTACATGTAAAGATGGGAATATAATTGAGCGTAAATCGAAAAAGAATCGAATATTCTATGGATGCACGAATTATCCAGAATGTGAATTCTTATCATGGGATAAGCCGATTGCAAGACCATGTCCGAAATGTGAAAACTTATTAGTTGAAAAGAAAATGAAAAAAGGTATTCAAGTTCAATGTGTATCATGTGACTACAAAGAGGATCAACAAGTGTGAGCAATTAATATACTCACCTTTAGACTGCCAGCAATAATCAGTCTGAAATTCATATTTCTTGAGACTTTGTCCAAATAAAAGTGTGAGCAATTAATTTGCTCACTTTTACTTTTCATATCAACTTTTAATTAAGAAATCTTTAAGAAAAAAATTATAAAATATTATTACGTAATTTTGATTGAATCAGCGTAGAAGGAGTTAACAATGAAAGAACAATTTATTAATGTAATTGGAGCAGGTTTAGCAGGAAGCGAGGCTGCTTATCAAATTGCAAAAAGAGGAATTAAAGTACATTTATATGAGATGAGACCAGTGAGACAAACACCTGCTCATCATACTGATAAGTTTGCTGAATTAGTTTGTAGTAATTCACTAAGAGCGAATACACTAACGAACGCTGTAGGTGTATTAAAAGAGGAAATGAGAAGATTAGATTCAATTATTATTCGATCTGCTGATGAGTGTGCTGTACCAGCAGGTGGTGCGTTAGCTGTAGACCGACATGAGTTTGCTAGCCATGTAACTGAGTATGTAAAAAATCATCCAAATGTAACTGTGCATAACGAAGAAATGACTAAAATTCCTGAAGGACCAACAGTTATCGCAACAGGACCTTTAACATCACCTGAATTATCACAGCAACTAAAAGAATTAACGGGTGAAGATTATTTCTATTTTTATGATGCAGCGGCACCAATAGTAGAAAAAGAAAGTATTGATTTAAATAAAGTATATTTAAAATCAAGATATGATAAAGGTGAAGCAGCTTACTTAAACTGCCCAATGACAGAAGAGGAATTTGATCGTTTTTATGAAGCATTAACTACAGCAGAAACTGTTCCTTTAAAAGAATTTGAAAAAGAGATTTTCTTTGAAGGCTGTATGCCAGTTGAAGTAATGGCTAAACGTGGAAAGCAAACATTATTATTTGGACCTATGAAACCAGTAGGCTTAGAGGATCCAAAGACTGGTAAGACGCCGTATGCGGTTGTTCAACTACGTCAGGATGACAGTGCTGGAACTTTATATAATATAGTAGGATTCCAAACGCATTTAAAATGGGGACCTCAAAAAGAAGTTTTACAATTAATACCTGGCCTAGAGAATGCTGAAATTGTACGATATGGTGTAATGCATCGAAATACGTTTATAAATTCACCGAATCTATTAGAGGCAACATATCGTTTTAAAGGTCGCGAAGATTTATTCTTTGCAGGTCAAATGACTGGAGTAGAAGGTTATGTAGAATCTGCAGCATCTGGTTTAGTAGCGGGAATAAATGCTGCTAGATACGTAATGGAGAAAGAGTTAGTCGTATTCCCAGCAGAAACTGCTATTGGAAGTATGGCTAATTATATAACGACAACAAGTGCAAAACACTTCCAACCTATGAATGCTAATTTCGGTCTTTTCCCTAGACTTGATGTCAAAATTAAAAGAAAACAGGAACGATATGAAGCTTATGCAAACCGTGCATTAGAATCAATTATGAATTTTGTAGAATGTTAAGAAAATAAATTGCAAATAGCTACTTAATATGTTAGTATGTAGTGGCTTGTGAGGAGAAATTACCTTGAATATTAAAATATTGTGTCAATTATTCATTCAGTATTTACAATTAGAGAAAAACTCTTCACAATACACATTAAATAGTTATAAAAAAATTGTTGAACAATTTCTAGTTTTTATGGAGCAACAATCCATTATTTCATTTTCTTCAGTTACTTATTCTGATGTTCGTCTCTATTTAACAACTTTGCATGACAAACAGCTATCAAGACGTACAGTCTCAAAGCATATTTCTTGTTTAAGAAGTTTCTATCGTTTTCTTATGAGAGAAAATGAAGCAAAAGAGAATCCTTTTGTATTAGCGTCACTTCCTAAAAAAGAAACTATGATACCAAGATTTTTATACAAGGAAGAACTTGAAAAACTATTTAAGATTAGCGATCTAGATACGGAACTTGGACAAAGAAATCAAGCTCTTTTAGAATTGCTATATGCTACCGGAATCCGAGTAAGCGAATGCTGTAATTTGAAATTAAAAGACATAGATTTTCAAATTGGGACTATTTTAGTAACGGGCAAAGGGAATAAACAGCGGTATATTCCTTTTGGCAGTTATGCAGAAAAAGCTCTTCATACATATATAGAAGATGGCCGAAATAGACTGATAGTAGCTAACAAGCAAATGAATGACGATCTTTTTTTGAATCACCGTGGTACAAAACTAACGGCAAGAGGTGTCCGTGGTATATTAGAAAAAATGATCAAAGATACTTCGTTGACTAATAAAATCTATCCACATATGTTAAGGCATACCTTTGCTACACATATGCTTGATAACGGTGCTGATATTCGTAGTGTTCAAGAATTACTAGGACATGAGAATTTATCATCTACTCAAATCTATACACATGTAACGAAGGAAAGGTTACAAAAGGTATACAATTTACATCATCCTAGAGCATAAATTCGCTCAATTTTAGAAATTAATCGACATTTCTAAGGAGGATTCACATGTCCAATTTTCATGCTACAACGATTTTCGCAATCAGACACGATGGTAAAAGTGCCATGGCTGGTGATGGCCAAGTAACTTTTGGAAATGCAGTAGTAATGAAGCATACTGCAAGAAAAGTTAGAAAGCTTTTTAATGGAAAAGTTTTAGCTGGTTTTGCAGGATCTGTTGCAGATGCATTTACTTTATTCGAACTTTTTGAGGGCAAGTTAGTTGAATATAATGGTAATATTCAACGAGCTGCTGTTGAATTAGCAAAAAAATGGAGAACAGATCGAGTATTACATAAACTTGAAGCATTGCTAATCGTAATGGATCATAATTCAATATTATTAATTTCTGGTACTGGTGAAGTAATTGAGCCTGACGATGGAATTCTTGCAATCGGTTCTGGAGGGAATTATGCCCTTGCAGCAGGCCGTGCGCTAAAGGAAAACGCAGGGGAAAATCTTTCAGCAAAACAAATTGCATATGCTAGTTTAAAAACTGCAAGTGATATTTGTGTGTATACGAACGGAAATATAATTTTAGAAGAATTAGAATAGGAGAGTGTATTATGAGTACTTCTTTCACGCCTCGTCAAATTGTTGAAAAACTTGATCAATATATTGTTGGACAGCAACAAGCGAAAAAAGCAGTAGCAATTGCACTCAGAAATCGATATCGTAGAAGTTTACTTGAAGAGTCATTCCGTGATGAAATTTCACCAAAAAATATTTTAATGATTGGTCCAACAGGTGTTGGTAAAACTGAAATTGCTAGAAGGATGGCAAAACTAGTTGGCGCGCCATTCATTAAAGTTGAAGCTACTAAATTTACAGAAGTTGGTTACGTTGGTAGAGATGTAGAATCAATGGTTCGCGATTTAGTCCAAACTTCTATTCGAATTGTAAAAGAAGAGCGTATGAATAAGGTGAAAGATCAGGCTGAAAAAAATGCGAATCAAAGATTAGCAAAACTTCTAGCACCAAGTACGAAAAAACAAGCTTCATTTAAAAACCCACTTGAGATGCTTTTTAATCAAGATTCACAAAACTCGAATACTGAGCAAGAAGAGAATGACACAGAATTAACATCTAAAAGAAGAAATATAGAATTTCAACTATTATCTGGAAAACTAGAAGAAGATCTTGTGTCTATTGAAGTAGAGCAACAACAAGCTCCGATGCTAGATTTTATGCAAGGAACTGGAATGGAACAAATGGGAATGAACTTCCAGGAGTCATTAGGTAGTCTATTTCCAAAGAAAACTAAAAAAAGAAAGCTTACTGTTAAAGAAGCTCGTAAGATTTTAACGAATGAAGAAGCTCAGAAATTAATCGATATGGATGAAGTAACTCAAGAGGCAGTTTATAGGGCTGAACAATTAGGTATTATTTTCATTGATGAAATTGATAAGATTGCAAGTAAACAAAACTCCACTCAAGATGTTTCGAGAGAGGGCGTACAAAGAGATATTTTACCAATCGTTGAAGGAAGTACAGTTGTGACAAAATATGGACCGGTTAAAACGGATCATATCCTATTTATTGCAGCTGGTGCATTTCATATTTCAAAACCATCAGATTTAATACCTGAATTACAAGGTCGCTTCCCAATTCGTGTAGAGTTAGGGAAATTATCTGTTGAAGATTTTGTTCGTATTTTAGTTGAGCCTGATTTTTCAATTATTAAACAATATAAAGCTTTATTGTCTACAGAAGGTATACAAATCGAATTTTCTGACGATGCTATACGTAGAATAGCAGAAATAGCATTTGAAGTTAATCAGACTACTGACAACATAGGCGCAAGAAGATTGCATACTATTATGGAAAAGCTTCTTGAAGACCTATCGTTTGAAGCTTCTGAAATTCAAATGGGAACAATTATGATTACACCACAATATGTAAATGAAAAGCTCGCAAATATTGCAAAAGATAAAGATATAAGTCAATTCATTTTATGATTTAGCTAAAGAACATTTTGAATTCAGCCATGAGATTGCTAAGAAGTTCAAAGGAAACGTACAATTAAATAGGAGGCATTTAGAAAGATGCAATTATTAGAAAAAACAAGAAAGATTAATAAGTTATTACAACAATCTGCAGGGAAGCCAGTAAACTTTAAAGAAATGGCAGATACATTAGAAGAAGTTATTGAATCAAATGTATTTATTTTAAGTCGTAAAGGGAAATTATTAGGTTACGGTCTTCACCAAAAAATCGAAAATGAGCGTATGCAAAAAATGTTCAGCGATCGCCAATTCCCTGAAGAATATACACAAAACCTATTTAATATTAATGAAACATCATCAAATATAGACATCAACAGTGAGCACACTGCATTCCCAGTTGAAAATAAAGATTTATTTTCTGGTGGTTTAACAACGATTGTACCAATTATCGGTGGCGGTGAGCGCTTAGGTACTCTTGTTCTAGCTCGAATTAATCAAGATTTTGAAAATGATGATTTAATCTTAGCTGAATATGGCGCAACAGTAGTAGGTATGGAAATACTACGTGAAAAAGCAGAAGAAATTGAAGAAGAAGCTAGAAGTAAAGCTGTTGTACAAATGGCAATTTCATCTCTTTCTTATAGTGAATTAGAAGCAATCGAACATATTTTTGAAGAATTAAATGGCTATGAAGGTTTATTAGTAGCAAGTAAAATTGCTGACCGTGTTGGAATTACAAGATCTGTGATCGTAAATGCACTACGTAAATTAGAAAGTGCTGGTGTTATCGAGTCAAGATCACTAGGAATGAAAGGTACTTATATTAAAGTACTAAATGACAAATTCTTATTAGAGTTAGAGAAATTAAAATCTAACTAATTAATAAGGTCACTTCTTAAAGAAGGCAAAAGATAATATTAAGTTTAAACCTTTTCTCAATTAATAA
>NZ_NTZO01000275.1 GCF_002559405.1 Bacillus sp. AFS001701
GAGAATCGCAATTAAAATTGTCCAAATCACAATTAAAATTCGAGAATCGCAATTAAACTTAGCAAAACCGCAAATAAATTTCCAATAATGGCAAATAATATATAGTTTTACACATACTAGTGGTATTTTGACTTCACATTGTACAAAAATAGGACCCTTTAAAAGGGAAAGGAGCAATTTTACTCCTATTTCGACTTGAAAATTGATTAAAGATTGCTGAAATGATCATCAAAAAGATCGAAAACATCAACAAATTTTAAAGTCTGACTAAGATACCCCTGCTCTACATAAAAAAAGGATGCTCATATGTCTTTTACCCTGGCACATGAGACAACCCTTTATTGTTTAATCAAAGAAATCTACTAATACCTCTTTTAAACCTTCACTTATGGCATGTCTACCAAAAAACCTTCATTTTTTAATTGTAAGATTGCACTTTCAAGCTGCTGTTCACTATCTGCCTCTATTGTATGAAGATGTGTTCCATTTGTTAAATTAGACAGCGGGACAGAGCTCGTTTCCCCCATTTTTTGAAGGAATAAGGAAATATCATAACGGTTCGCAATTTGTAATTGGGCTGTGATATATCCATAGACAGGATGTTCAACCATTACATCCTTAACTGTAACACCGTGATCGACTAATATTTCAAGTTCTTTTTGAGTTTCTTCAGCTGTATGGTGACAAATAATTACTTTTTTAATTTTGTCTGTTTCTATATTAGGATGTATATAAATATAACCTTGTGCAGTTGCTAGTATAGGCTCATTTTTCGCTTTTAAAAGTGTAATATCACCTACGACAACTTGTCGACTAACATTTGCTCTTTTAGCTAAGGAATTGCCTGATAAGGGCGACTCAGACTCCTTTAACCATTGTAAAACTTTCTTTCTTCTTTCTTCCCCTAAAAGTTTTTTATTCATTTTAATTTCCTCGATTAAAAATTTTGATTAATGATTAATTTTAACACAGACGAGAATTTGATTAAGTCTTCTTCTGTTGTCTGTTTCCCGATTGAAACTCTAAAGAATTGTTTTGCTTCATGAGGATCTCTTCCGATTGCTAACATCGTTTCTGAAGGTTTTTGCATACCAATTGCACAAGCGCTTCCTGTTGAAATGGCAAATTGATGTCGATTACATTCAAGCATGACATACTGACCTTCAAGTCCAATGATCCTCATTCCAATTATATTTGGAATACACTCTTCATCAGAACCTTCAAATTTTACAAGATGTTGAACATCGTGTAATTGTGATTTTAAAACATTTTTTAAATAGTGACATCTCTTTTGCTCTTCGTCTTGATTTTTTATTATATGACCAGCTGCTGTTACGAAAGATGCAATTGCTGGGACATTAACAGTACCGGGACGAATCCCACTTTCATGAGATGTACCGGGATAGATTGGTTGACAAGTTAATTTAGGATTTAAATAAAGGGCACCAATCCCTTTTGGTCCATTTAATTTATGACCAGAAATACTAAGACTTGAAATTTCATATTTTGAGACATCTATTGCTATTTTTCCAAATGATTGTACACAATCGCAGTGGAGTAAAATATTTGATGAATTAAATAAATTTGCAATTTCGTTAATCGGTTGAATAGCTCCAATTTCAGAATTTACATGTTGAAAAATACCCAATACAGTATCTTCACGAATTGCACTTTTAATCACTTCTAATGAGATAATCCCGCAATTTGTAACTGGCAAATAAGAAACTTCATATCCTTGTTCTTCCAGTACTTTTAAATAATTACTAATTGAAGAATGCTCTAATGTTGTGGTTAATATGTGTTTTCCGACTTTTTTTGTACTCTTCAAGAGGGTTTGAATCGCAATTAAATTTGATTCAGTTCCTCCACTTGTAAAGTAAATTGAAGCGGGGCTAGCATTTATAAATCCTGCTAATTGCTTGCGGCATGCTTCAAGTAACAGTGATGCCTTTGAGCCAATATCATGTAAACTTCGCTCGTTTCCAAAGTAATTTTTAGAGGCAGTGACAAATGTCTCAATGGCTTCTTCACTCATTGGAGTTGTAGCAGCATAGTCTAAATAAATCAAATTAAAGTCTCCTTTTTTAAGCAATAAAAAAAAATTTCTTGTCATTAGTTTAAATATATGTAAATATAGGTGTCAAGACAGCTTTTTTATCTATAAGATAAAATTTAAATAGATGTACTGTAAATGGAGGGGGCAACTATGCGAACTGCAGACGTTGTCATTATTGGCAGTGGGATTGCTGCTTTAATGGCTGCTGAGGAAATTTGTCAGTCTAAAAATGTGATTCTATTCACAAAGAAAAAAATTTGGGACAGCAATTCGATGCTAGCACAAG
Organism: Bacillus sp. AFS001701; assembly: GCF_002559405.1. GTDB lineage: Bacteria > Bacillota > Bacilli > Bacillales > Bacillaceae_G > Gottfriedia. The sequence goes on from NZ_NTZO01000275.1 coordinate 2,343, forward strand.
GTGGAATTGCAGCTGTAATGTCTGATGATGATTCTTGGGAACTTCATAAACAAGATACGCTCGAAGCGGGTTGTAATGTAAATAATATAGAAGCAGTAGAAGAACTAGTAAAGAACGGAACAACGTCTATGAAGGATCTTGTTTCTATTGGCATGGAGTTTGATAAAGATGAATCAGGTCAGTTTCATCTAGGTAGAGAAGGAGCGCATCGGAAAAATAGAATTTTACATTCTGGCGGAGATGCCACTGGAAAGCATTTAGTTGAAACTGTTTATACTCGGATAAAAGAGAAAATAACGATTATTGAACATGAAATGGTAATTGATTTGATCATACAAGATGGAATATGTAAGGGTGTTTATATACTTAATGAAAATGGGGAATTAGAATCCTGTTTTGCAAACACAACGCTTCTGGCAACTGGCGGTATTGGGGCAATGTATCAATTTAGTTCCAATAATAAGGCCATAACCGGAGATGGAATTGCTATGGCATTTCGAGCAGGTTGTGAGATGGCTGATTTGGAGTTTATTCAATTTCATCCAACCATGCTTTACATTAATGGGGCATGTAAAGGTCTAGTATCAGAAGCTGTTAGAGGTGAAGGAGCTTTTTTAGTTACGAAAACTGGTCGTCGCATTATGAAAGGAATTCATCCTTTTGAAGATTTAGCACCAAGAGATGTTGTTAGTAGGGCGATTTTTAATGAAATGCAAAACGGGGAAGAAATCTACTTATCGATTGAAATGATTGATGGATTTGAACAACGTTTTCCAACAATTACTGCCAATCTTATTAATAATGGAATTGATCTAGAAAAAGGATTGATTCCTGTTGTTCCAGGCGCACATTTCCACATGGGTGGGGTGAAGACATCTGCAAATGGAGAAACGACAATTCCAGGATTGTATGCAGTAGGAGAGGTTGCATGTACAGGTGTGCATGGTGCAAATCGACTTGCTAGTAATTCCTTATTGGAAGGGATTGTGTTTGGTAAAAAGGTTGCGAAATTTATTGCCGACCTTCCTTTAGCTAAAGTAAATGAGAATCCACCAAAATATATGATACCAAGATTTAGAACTTTACCTACAAAAGATGAAATTAAAGAGATAATGATGAAGTATATCGGTATTGTAAGAAATGAAGACGATTTAAATAAAGCATCCACCTATTTTTCTTACTTCTTAGAGTCTAAAACAGATGATGCACGTCCGATGAACAAAGAGGAAATAGAAAGATACAATATGCTAATTACTGGAAAACTAATTGCAGAAGCTGCAATAAGAAGAAAAGAAAGCATCGGCTCACATTTTATAGAATATATAGATCAACCAGCTAATATTTGAGGAGAGAAATTCATGAATACATTAAAAGCTAAAAAAATGATTGAGCAATTTTTACTAGAGGATATTGGGGAAGGTGATCTATCCTCAATTCATATTTTTCCAATGCATGAAAGAACAACTGGAAAAGTACTTGCAAAAGCAGATGGAGTTATTGCGGGTACTGATTTAATCGAAATAACTTATAAATTACTTCATGAAGATATAAAAGTAACATTACATGTTAAAGATGGTGAATCTGTTCAGGCAGGGCAACTACTTGCAGAAGTAGAAGGACCAGTTCAAGTGTTATTATCAGGTGAAAGAGTTATGCTTAATCTCTTACAACGAATGAGTGGGATTGCAACGCTTACTTCAAAAGCAGTTGAAACATTAAACGACGAGAAAATTAAACTTGTCGATACAAGAAAAACGATGCCAGGTTTACGTTTGTTTGATAAGTATGCTGTTACTTGTGGTGGAGCATCAAACCATCGTTTTGGTTTATATGATGCAGTGATGCTGAAAGATAATCATATTGCTTATGCAGGTTCAATTAAAAATGCAGTAGATTCATTACGAAATAAATTAGGTCATATGGTCAAAATTGAAGTCGAGACAGAAAACAAAGATCAAGTTCTTCAAGCTATTGAAGCTGGTGCAGATGTCATTATGTTTGATAATCGTACTCCAGATGAAATAAAAGAATTCGTTAAACTTGTTCCAGAAACGATTGTAACGGAAGCTTCTGGTGGTATTACTTTAGATAATTTAGCAAGTTTTCAAAACTGTGGTGTAAATGTTATTTCTTTAGGCTGTTTAACACATTCGACAAAAGCATTAGATATAAGCTTCTACTTGTAATAAAAAGGGATTGGAGTGGGACAATGAACGTTTTAGATATGATACAAAAAAATGAAGGATATCAAATTCCTGATGAGTACTATACTTTATCAACTGAGGAAATGGAAAAAAGAGTAAAAGATATAAAAGAGAGATTAGGTGATGCTCTTTTCATTCCAGGTCATCATTATCAAAAGGAAGAAGTTGTAGTTTTCTCAGATTCGACTGGAGACTCTCTACAACTTGCTCAAGTTGCTGCTAATAATAAAAAAGCGAAATATATTGTATTCTGTGGTGTACATTTTATGGCAGAGACTGCAGATATTTTAACGGAAGATGAACAGATTGTTATTTTACCTGATATGAGAGCAGGCTGTTCAATGGCAGATATGGCAGATCATCATCAAACTGATCGTGCATGGGTAGAATTACAGAAGCTTTTTGGGGACACAATTTTACCGTTAACATATGTTAATTCAACAGCTGCTATTAAAGCGTTTGTCGGTAGAAATGATGGTGCAACCGTAACTTCATCTAATGCTAAAAAGGTTGTTTCGTGGGCTTTCACACAAAAAGAACGTATATTGTTCCTACCTGATCAACATTTAGGTAGAAACACAGCATTTGAATTAGGTGTACCGTTAGAACATATGGCTATTTGGAATCCAATAACTGACACTTTAGAATATGAGGGTGATGATCTAAATAACATCAAAGTAATACTTTGGAAAGGTCACTGCTCTGTTCATGAGAATTTTACTGTGAAAAATATTGAGAATGTACGAAAAAATCATCCAGACATGAGAATTATTGTGCATCCAGAATGTTCTAGAGAAGTTGTAGCTGCAAGTGATGACAATGGATCTACTAAATATATTATTGACCAAATTGAAGCTGCTCCTGCAGGAAGTAAATGGGCAATTGGAACTGAAATGAATCTAGTTCAAAGAATTATTAAAAATCATCCTGATAAGGAGATCATTTCATTAAATCCATTTATGTGTCCTTGCTTAACAATGAATCGTATCGATTTACCACACTTATTATGGTCTTTAGAAAGTATCGAAAAAGGTAACATCCAAAATATTATTACAGTTGATAAACAAACTGCAAAAGATGCAATTAAGGCATTAGATAAAATGCTTGAGCTTGCTTAAAAACATAATAGCATAAAAAATTAAAATCATTTAGTTCAATATGAGCTAAATGATTTTTTTATAGAAAAAACAAGAATAAAGTAAATACTTATACAAGCTTACTCGTCATAAATTAAAATACCTTCTATCATAAATACAAATATTCAGACATACATTGTTGTGAGGTACTAATGTACAATCCAACGTAGAGGCAATTGGTCAGGAGGGGAAAAGGTGAGAATTCACATAGTAATAAAGGGCGATACCCTTAAGAGCATTGCTCAAAAATATAACATCGACTACGAAGAGATAGTTAAATTAAATGCCCAACTAAGTAATCCAGATATGATCTATCCTGGCATGAAAATTAAAGTGCCAGAAAGGGGAGAAAAACCGGCCCCATTAGGTTCCAAAAAGGAGGTACAGCAACCTAAGCCAAGTGCTGCTTTGGTGGTAGAAGAAGGAAATGTTCAACCTGTAGCTCAGACACAACCTGCTGTCATGCCGAATACAAAGCCAGTTGATAATAATTTGAATATTAATGTAGAGGTTACACCGACAGTAAAACCTATAATTCAGGTACCTATTCCACCTGCGAAACCGACTGTATCACCTGCGACAAATAATGCGAATCAACAAGTATCTCCTGTTCAAACTGGAAAACCAAATGCGAACATACCGCAAGTTGTTTCGCCAGTGGCAGTTAAAAATCCGATAAATGATAATAAATCAAATGTGAACACCAAGGGAGGACAAAGCATGTCAGAGAAAAAGAACTACTTCCCAGGATCATTGGTTTCTCCGTCAACACCAAATCCGCAAGTATCGCCAGCGGAAACAGGAAAACCAAATCAACAAGTATCGCCAATATCAACAGGAAAACCAAATCAACAAGTATCACCGGTATCAACAGGAAAACCAAATGTGCAAGTATCACCAGTTTCAACAGGAAAACCAAATGTGCAAGTATCACCAGTTTCAACAGGGAAACCAAAAGAGCAAGTCTTACCAGTAGCAACAGGAAAACCGAATATGCAAGTATCACCGGTATCAACAGGAAAACCAAATATGCAAGTGTCACCAGTATCAACAGGAAAGCCGAATATGCAAGTATCACCAGTATCAACAGGGAAACCAAATATGCAAGTGTCACCAGTAGCAACAGGAAAACCAAATATGCAAGTGTCACCGGTATCAACAGGAAAACCGAATATGCAAGTATCACCAGCTGCAACAGGAAAACCAAATGCGCAAGTATCACCAGTAGCTACGAATAAAGCACAAACATTACCAGCATATATGGGGCCAAATAATGCACCACAAACATTGCCAGCATATATGGGACCAAATGCACCACAAACATTGCCAGCATACTCAGGACCGAATGTACCGCAAACATTACCAGCATATGCAGGTCCGAATCCAAACGCAGCCCAAACGTTACCATCATATATGGGGCCTAATGAAAACTTCCCACAAACAATGCCGGCATATATGGGACCAAACGC
>NZ_NTZO01000276.1 GCF_002559405.1 Bacillus sp. AFS001701
GAATTATAATACGTATATTAATTTTATCAAAATTAAGTAAAATTTTCCTATATTTTTTTCCCTCTTTGTACCTAAATGAGAAATGTTATATTATTCCTTATAAAAAGTGAGCATTGAAGTATTTTGAACTTCCATTGCCCACTTTTACAACTCTGGTAAAATTTAAGAAGTAATTAAGTTATTGCGTTTCCAGCCTAATATTTTAGCCCCATTCTTTACGTAATCAGATAGAAAAGGAATATTTGGGCAAAAATTAATGGAAATATTATAAAAAGAGTGAGGTTACGCAAATAAAACACTCTGCCATGACCTCACTTTGGTTTTGAATAATTTTTTAGTAATATTTATTACAATTGAACATCACGTAAAGTAATTCGTAAAGTAATTTACCAAATACATATAATGATCAAATGAAATCGAACTTTCATTATGATGGACTACTATATTCTTATATTTATTATTTGAGTGATCTCGTTGCCAATTCGATAATGCTGCCAAATTTTTAAAGTTCGGTCTTGTAACTGAATTAGTCAGGTAGGCTGACCGATATGCTCCTGGCCATCTCATTTTATTCAGGGCAAAAATCATTTGTTCGGCTGTCATTATTCCTAATCCATGTCCAAAATAAGTACCATCTCCTAGAACTACTGCATTTTCCCCTCTCCACTCAGGGGTGAGTGGATTAAATTCTGGATTATTAAAATATACGATATCTCCAGGTAAAATTCGGTCAGAATACTGGGCACCTATTCCTAAGTCAGAATCAGTATGCCAGCCGTATAAATAGATGGTTTGAAAAATTTGATTAAATAAGTTTTCACCAATTAGATTTAGGACTGCATGGTAATAAATAATGACCATTGCCGTTGCACATTCAAACGCATAATATGAACTATTAATGTAAATATCATTAATTGCGTCAGAAGGTCTTACACCTCTCCTCAATAGGAATCCGCCAGTTCTCATTAATTCCCAGTACATTGGATTACAATAAGATTTTTCAAATACTGCAAACCTGATTCTATTTTGAAACATAGCTCTTGCACTTAAAATTATGTTATTTCGCAACATACCCTCAAACTCATCAACAGATCGAAATGCATATACCGTCGGTTCTTCATTCATCCGTTGAATAATCAATTTTACAATACTGTCAGACGGACCCGAGTCAATTTGTTGAATGGGCATTCCCGAAAAATGATTCATAATATACCTCTTTTCAACATCAAGTATTAGTTTTCCATGTATACCCATCATATTCAATCATCGCATTTAAGTGTATTTTCGTCGAAGAACCTATAATAAATCATTAAAATTTATGAAGAGAATAAAACAAAACGGATAATTGACAACCTAACTCGCTGCCCATTATCCGATTCATTCAATAGGTGATATTTAAAAGTTACTTTATAGTTAACAATTGCAAATTCCAAAATTAATATTTCTAGTTTTTTTGAAAGGACTGGATCAATTACTAAATTTTTATCAATATGACGAATACCTAGAGTATTCTAATTTTGTTGATTTATGTAAATTCCTGGACAGCTCGAATAGATTCTCCGTCCACCTTTTACGGATACTTTATCATTATTTAAACCAGCAAATTGTTCTTAAGCTTTATAACGATTAAATTTAATTTCTTTCTTAATATGTTCTAGTAAGCTTGTTTTTCTTAAAGTAAATCTAAATTATACTCAGTTCGGTAAATGAAATTTTCTCTGTCCATTTAGAATCCTAAAAAATATTGAAATGTTTCGCCTGATAATAGTTAAAATTAT
>NZ_NTZO01000277.1 GCF_002559405.1 Bacillus sp. AFS001701
ATTTTTACTAAACTAGAATAATCTGTCTGATGTACTAAAATTAATATTTAAAACATATTAAATATTGGAAAGAACATTTTTTAATAGTTAAGCCATACTAAAATTAGAATTGACGTAAAAATAATCCCAATTATTTCATCGTCAATTTTTTATTTCACTATGATGATGAGTACGAGAGCGTAGTAGGCAATTACACTACGTCTCTGACTTCGCCTAAAAGGCTGGTCAATCGAAGTTTTCTTTATTTTACATAATTAAGAATAGACGGCAAGGAGAAGAGACATATGTTTTCACCAGTTTACAAAGTAAATGATGATGGAGAAATTTACTTAAGTACAAAAGGTTTTTCAGTAACCTACGACCAATTTAAAGAGGATGAACAAGGAAACGCATATGTAATCGTAAAAAGCGATGAAGAACCTCTAATTAGAGTAAAACTACTTCTACATAATATTGGTAATGCAAAAACACCAGAATTAGAAGTAAAAAACAAATCTGGATTAGGTCAGGTGGAAATAAGATTACTTCGAGTAAAAATTAAAAAATTCAAAAATGGATGGGGAGCAAAAATTGCTCTTTCGAATGGAGAAGTGACGATTAAAGGTGATATACCTAAACACGTCAAGATCCAAGTAGTTCGTAAAGTTAAGTTATCGTAATTTTTTTATTTAATAAAACCAATGAATTAGAGTTCCACTTTTTTTGTACTTATTATGTTTATGCT
>NZ_NTZO01000278.1 GCF_002559405.1 Bacillus sp. AFS001701
AATAAAGACAAAATAAAAAAGCTGAAAAATCTAATTGTATTTCCTACGATTCTTCAGCTTTTTTAGCTCAAGATTTTATTTAATTTTGTCTTTCATTTGTTGGAGAATTTTTTTCTCTAGTCTTGAAACTTGCACTTGAGAAATTCCTAATCGTTCAGCAACTTCTGATTGAGTTTGATCTTTATAATATCTTAAATAGACAATTAATCGCTCTCGTTCATCTAGTTGTTTTATCGCTTCTTTTAATGCAAATTTTTCAAACCAATTTGTTTCATGGTTATCAGCAATTTGATCTAACAATGTAATAGGATCCCCATCATTTTCATACACGGTTTCATGTATTGATGAAGGAGCTCTACTAGCCTCTTGTGCAAGTACAACATCCTCCGGTGTAATTTCCATATGAGTAGCAATCTCGTTAATTGTAGGCATTCTCCCAAGTGTTTTACTTAATTCTTCTTTTGCTTTTCGAATCTTATTATTCGTTTCCTTTAATGAACGACTCACTTTAACCGTTCCGTCGTCTCGAATAAATCGTTGGATTTCTCCGATAATCATCGGAACAGCATATGTAGAAAATCGTACATCATAAGATAGATCAAATTTATCTACCGATTTCAATAATCCGATACAACCAATCTGAAATAAATCATCTGGTTCATATCCACGGTTAATAAAGCGCTGAACAACTGACCATACAAGTCTCATGTTGTGCCCGACGATGCTGTCTCTAGCCAATTGATCTCCAGCCTGACTACGCTTAATTAACTCTTTTAATTCATGATCCTTTAACTGCGCACGGGGTTGATCTTGCTTGACTTCTACGTCCATAGGCGATTCTCCTTAATTACTTAAAACATTGCTATTTGATAAGTACTTTTTAACCGTAATCGTTGTACCAACATTGATAGTGGACACAACTTCACATTGATCCATGAAATTCTCCATAATCGTAAATCCCATGCCGGATCTTTCTAAATCTGGTTTTGAAGTGTATAAAGGTTGCATAGCTTCATCTAAATCAGCAATACCAATACCCTCATCTCGAATTGTTAAAGTTACTGTCTGTTCTTCAAGTAGAACTGAGATGAATACGATACCTTCAGGATTATTTTCATAACCATGAATAATCGCATTTGTAACAGCCTCAGATACTACAGTTTTAATTTCAGTTAATTCATCTAATGTAGGATCTAGCTGGGTAATAAATGCAGCTACAGTTACACGAGCAAATGATTCATTTTGACTTAATGCGGAAAATTGAAGGTTCATTTCATTTCGCATTATGCCACCCCCAATACATTAAGTCCATTTGACTCATCATCAGCTAAATGAACAATCTTAAATAAACCAGACATATCAAACAACCGCTTAATTGATGGTGAAATTGAACATACAACCATTTCCCCACCTTTATTTCGAATAACTTTATATCTACCTAAGATGACACCTAAACCAGAACTATCCATAAACGTTAAATGCTCAAGATTTAATAAAATATGTTTGATAGTCTGTGACTCTAATACCTCATTTACTTGTAAACGTAAATCCTCAGCAGTGTGATGATCTAGTTCCCCTGCAAGTCTTACACAAAGGATTGCATTTTTCACTTCAAGTTCAATATTAAGACTCACTACAATAACCTCCTTATTTGACGGTTATTCTAGAGTTTCGTTAAAACTAAACCGAATTCCTTCACGTATGACAAAACTAGTGGCAAAACGCCAAATCTTTTAGTTATACTCGAAATTAGTCGGAAAAAATCAGTTGAATCCTCCAACAGTACGCTTAAATAAATCGTACCAATTAGCTTTACTTACCGATTTATTAGTAACCAAGTCTGTTTTTGATAAAACTTTACTACCTTGCTTTAATACTAAAACTCCGACAACTTGCCCTTTTTTAATTGGAGCTTGAATATTTTTGTTCAGCTGAATATCTTTCGTAATTTTATTCATCGCTTCACCCTTCTTCAATACAACTGAAACTGGGCTTTTAGTGATAACATTTACACCTTTAGACTTACCTTTACTAATGCTAAGCCTTTCGATATTCTCACCTTGTTTAATTAATTGTTTTACTTGATATTGATTAAATGCATAATCAAGTAAATTTGTCATTTGTGCATTTCTTTCTTTAGAAGTTGGTGCACCCATAATTACGCTAACTACTCGCATGTTGTTCTTCTTAGCAGTTGCTGTTAAACAATATTTTGCTTCTGCAGTAAATCCAGTTTTCAATCCATCCGCCCCTGGATAAAAACGAACTAGTTTATTCGTATTAACTAGCCAAAATTGTTTTTCAGTATCTTTTCTCAAGTAATCTTCATAAGTACCAGTAAACTTTGTGATTAATGGATATTTTAAAAGCTCTCTTCCCATGATTGCCATATCATACGCAGATGAATAATGACCAGGTGCAGGTAGCCCAGTTGGATTTTCAAAATGTGTATTCTTTAATCCTAACTGTTTTACTTTTTTATTCATTAGAGCGACAAACGCCTCTTCTGTACCTGCAATTTTCTCTGCCATTGCGACCGATGCGTCATTTCCTGATGCAATTGCAATCCCTTTTAACATTTCTTTTACAGTCATCTCTTCGCCAGGTTCTAAAAAGATTTGTGATCCACCCATTGACGCAGCATGTTCACTTGTCATTACTTTATCATCTAATCTAAGTTTTCCTTTATTGATTTCTTCCATAATAATAAGCATTGTCATAATCTTAGTCATACTTGCTGGTGGAAGCTCTTTTCTAGCGTCTTTTTCATATAAGATTTTCCCAGTATCTTGTTCAATAATTACGGAAGATAATGCACTTTTTGCCAAACTTACATCATTATTTTGTGTCTCTCTTGCATTTACTTTAGGTAGTGATAAAGAAAAGATCATAACACTACTTAAAAGAGTTAGTAATACCCTTTTCATCTATAACCCTCCATTCTTTTCATACATATTTTTTCCAAATATAAGTAGTTTAATCAACCACAGAAGAAAATATTAGAAAGAATGGAACTATTTACATACATGAGAACATATGATATAAGTAAAGTGTATTAATTACACTCATACACTTAATACACTCCATACACTTAAGTAAACATTTGAGGTGGTGATCTCTTGATTATTATTTTAGACCCAAGAAGCCATTTACCCCTTTGGGAGCAAATTGTTCTACAAACAAAAGAACAAATACTAAGGAAAATTTTGGTAAATGGCGATAAACTTCCTTCCGTACGTGAATTAGCAACTACATTGGTGATCAATCCAAATACTGTTAGTAGAGCCTATCAAGAACTAGAGCGCACTGGAGTCATCGAAACGATAAGGGGTAAAGGAACATTTGTAATTGGTTTAACAAAAGAGACTGTTTCAACAGATACCCTTTTAAAATATAAAAATAAACTTTCCAATTTATTAATTGATTGTTTAACAGATGGCTTAAAAGAGGAAGAAATAATTAATTGGGTAAAAGAGTTTTATTCTAATAAAGGGGCTGAATAGTTTGTTGAAAATCCATCATTTAAGTAAAAAACTCGATGAACATGAAGTATTAAAAAATCTAAACTTTCAAATAGAAAAAGGTAAAATCACAGGCTTAATCGGTAGAAATGGAGCTGGTAAAACGACTCTTTTAAGGACAATTGTTGGCATTCTATCTCCAGATGAAGGCTCAATAAGTATTGACGATAAAGAGATTAACGAATTACCTAATACTAGAAGACAAATTGCATATATGAGTGATTCTACAAATTTCATTAATCAATACAGTGTGAAAGAGCTTATTACGATCTATGAAAATTCATATCCAAACTTCAATAAACACAAATTTCTAGAAGCTTTAAATAAATATAAATTACCAAATACATCTCTGCGTAAATACTCAAAAGGGATGAAAACACTTATCTATTTATTACTAACCTTTTCAACAGATGCAAAATACGTCATTTTAGACGAACCAACTAATGGTTTAGATCCAGTCGTTAAACGAACTGTTTTGCAATTAATCATTGAATATGCAAGCACTAACTCAGTCGGAGTGATTATTTCATCACATCATCTTGCTGAGCTAGAAAAAATAATTGATCAATATTTATTTATTAAGGATGGAAGAATTAATTCAATCTCTACAATGGAAGAAAGTACGAGTCAATTTTATAAATTACAAGTAGCATTTGAAGATGGTTTACCTAAAATATTCGAAGATGACCCGTCTATTTCTGTATTCTCAAAAACTGGCAAAGTAGCAATCATCATTATTAATGGAAATAAGAACGAATATATAAAACGAATGGAAAATGAAAATCCACTTCTTCTAGAAGAACTTCCATTGACATTAGAGGATTTATTTTTCATAAATGATGGAGGGGACTTATATGTTTAGTAAAGCATTGTGGCTAATAAATTCCAAACAATCTAGACTTGCACTTATTTTATTATATCTTGTCTATCTGATTATTCTTCCATTTAGCTATTACAATAATACTGATGAATTAAATCGAGCTTTACTAACTAATCCTAGTGATCCGTACCTTTATATATCTGATTTTAGTATGCTAGCATTTATTTCACCGATCATTGTATTAATATTAAGTATTTTATTAATTGGAATTGGACGAAATACAGGAGGAATTGATTTTCAATTTTCCCTTCCTTACTCACCAAGACAACTTTATTTATCAAAATGGGTGTTTGGAATTGCTCATATTTTTATGGCGACTGTTGGATTAATTATTTTAACTCTATTAATCCATTACAATACGAATCTACACAAATATATTGATGCTTCATCATTTGTAACCATTTTTACTGTCATATTCCTATTTACGATTGCTTTTTTTACAATTGGTCTCTCGATTGGAACACTTACAGGTCATTATTTTTCTCAAACACTTTTCACTATTTTTACGATTTTCTCACCTAGTATTATCTATTTTAGTATTTATTCAAACTTAAATGGGATCTTTAACTATAAATTACCTGACAATAGCTTTGAAAAAACGATTACTAGTTGGTCTATTCCATATCAAACAGGCCCACTATCAATTTCAAAGGATTTTAATGAACAAATCGTCCATTATCCAACTATAGACTACGGAAATTTAACGATCATTATCCTTTATATCGTTGCATTTCTAATAATTGGTTTATTATGTTACAACAGATATGCGAATGTTAATAATGGCAAATTATTCGTTTATAAAAAATTCGGTTTATTCGTAAACGTCTTATTTGTATATCTTTCAGCGACATTAATTGCTTTATTAACATCTACCATTGCAAATGGAAATAACACGATTATTTACGTGATTGGATTAATAATTGGTACCGTTGTTGGCTATTTCTTCTATAAACGATTAAATAAATTTTTTGATTAATGTTTTGCAAAATCTAAATTTCAAAAAACAACAAATTAAAAAGCGCTGGTTCTCATTAGAAGAATCAGCGCTTTTTCTTATGCAATAAAGTTCAATGCAAATCGTACAAAGAATAATGCTGAAATTGCCACCATGTATGGTGTGATTTCAGTTTTCTTACCTGCTGCCATTTTAACTAATGGATAAGCAATAAAACCGAATGCAATTCCGTCAATAATACTATATGTTAAAGGGATGAATGCTAAAATTAAGAAGGCTGGTATTGCCTCAGTAGGATCATCCAATTGAATATCTGTAATATGTTTAACCATTAATGAACCGATTATGATTAAAATTGGTGCAATTGCAGATGTCGGAATATATGCTATTAATGGCATAAAGAGTAAACATCCTAAAAATAAAAATCCAGTTACAACAGAAGTAAGACCTGTTCGACCACCAGAACTGATACCTGCACTACCTTCAACAGCAATCACTGTTGGGCTAGTTCCAAGTAATCCGGATAAAATAATACCAAATGCAGTTCCTTGAACAACCTTTTGTTGCTTATGCTCTTGGTTCATCATGCTTAATTGACCATGAATAATACCGATTGATTCGAATAATACAACCATCGTTAACGAAAATACTGCAATCCAAAATGGAAAACTCAATACATGAGTAAAGGTCAGTTGTCCGACAACTTCACTAGCAGATTTCATTGTAATTTTTGTTGTATCATGTGCTTTTTCAATTCCACCATGCAAAATGAATGAAATGATGGTACCTAAAATAACCGTAATTAAAAAGTTAGCAGGTACATTTTTAATAAAAAGATAAATCGCAATACCTAGTGTAATAACTGTTGCTAAAACATCCACGTTTGTAAAATTTGCAATCGATACGAACGTACTTTCATTTTTTACAACAATCCCACCAGCTTGAAGACCGATAAACGTTAAGAAAAATCCAATTCCAACTGTAATTGCACTTTTTAGTGATAATGGAATCGCAGTTGTTAATTTCTTAATTAACTTTGTGAATGATAAAATTGATAATAAGATTCCACTTACAAATACAACAGCAAGTGCTTCCTTCCAATTCATTCCCATTTCTCCAACCATTGTATAAGTAAACAATGCGTTGATGCCCATTCCCGGAACTAATACTAAAGGTGAATTACTCCATAATCCCATCATAACGCTTCCAAAGAAAGCTGACAAAATGGTGGCAATCATTGCACCTTGGAACGGTATACCTGCATCATGCAAAATTGTACTATTAACGGACAAAATATAGACAAGTGTTAGAAATGAAACTGCACCTGCAATCAACTCCGTTTTAATGGTCGTACCGCTACCTTCAAGATTAAACTGTTTGTTCAATAAATTTTTCAAAGAAATTCCTCTCTTTTAGTGTCTCCCTCTCCCACCCATGCAACAAGGCACGATTACAATTATACTAAATTTAATCAAATAATTAAACAAGAAAATAATTTTCTTTAGTGTTTTCATTACAATGCTTTACGATCACAACAATACTAGCAGTTTCTCATCTTGTAAAAACTTATAGTTATTTAGGGTTTTGTTTATGAATTTTTTTTGATGAGCAAATTAATCGGAAATAAAAAGTACTGGATTCATATAAGAACTACATGGGCCTGAGACCTCAAGATGTTAGGAAACAACTTAACAACTTAGGTCCCAGCTGCCCGTAGGAATGCGAGCATCTCTAGTAGAAATCCCCGTAATATTAGGCATTTCCGTAATAATCAGCTACATAGATAAAACCTTTTTTTCGAAGGATATAATTTTCTTCATTTAAAGAATAACATTTTGCGTGTTCATTTTTTAAGAATTCCTTATCACCCTGATTATGTTCTTGGTCATCTTGAATTTCAGACTTTACGGCTAAAATTGGATGACCATTAAAAAATACATGAGTCCTCAATGCAATTGATGGTGATGAATGTAATACAATAAATAAAATGATTGGTATTAATATTACTGGACTAAACATCAGTATTATTTCTTTCCACGTCGTTTGCCTCAACTTTACACCTCTTATTAGAATAACTATTTTTCTTGATTATGTGAAAATTCGCTAAAAACTTTATAACTCCAATCACCATCTGTTATTAGAAAGCTTAAACTTAAGTATTTAAAAAATAATTATTAGCAAAAACAAACCCTTGCATAATATGGCAAGGGTTTGTCAAAAGTAGCAATCAAGCTAAAGTTCGAATCAATTAATTTGATTATTTGATCATTCTCTATTAATTATTAATCTAGAATTTCTCCCCGGTCATAATTGACATAAAATCTTTATAAAACCCTTCATAATCGAGGCCTACTGCGATATGTTGTTGCGGTCTTCCATCAAATTTCTCAGGAGTATCCGTTACTCGAAAATCTGCAATACTTTGCCCCCTAGCCACATCGGTTGAATCAATTACAACAGCTGATGTATAGAATTTAAATAAATCGCTACGTATGACTGCCATGAGAGTAACCGCGTCATGAACTGGACTCCCTTTTATGCCAGGTACCTTCTTTTGATAGAAGTTGAAGTAATAGTAATCTAATAATGGTTTTACAAGATCAGTTTTCCCTTTAGAATGAATATAATTGGCCATTGAAGGAGTTACGATGGCATTTTGCGTTACATTTAATGGGAAAATATATGCACCACTTACATACTTCATAACGATATTAGCTGCTAACGGATCACCATGAAAATTCGCTTCAGCTACTGGTGTAACATTTCCAGGATACAGAAAAGCCCCGCCCATAATATAGTATGAATTCACACTTTTCATCAAATCTTCGTATAAGATAAATAGGGTCGCTAGCGAGGTTAACCTCCCCGTATTAACGATTATTAGTTCATCCTTATACTGTTCAATCAAATTGATCACATCACAAAAGTTTTCTAAGTTTTCTAACTTTAAACCTGGGTCAATTGGACCTAAACCGAACGGACCATGTATATCGAGGTAATAGGTCGGGATTTCTCCCGTCATTGGTTTCTCAGCACCCCCATAGACTTTAATATATTCTTTTCCTGACCTTTTAAGTAAAAACCGAACATTCCTTGTCGTTTCTTTTTTAGATACATTCCCATAATCCGCTACAATCCCAATTATATCAATATCTTCTGTTAATCGTGCATAAACCAAGGCGATCGCATCATCAATTCCTACATCACCGAAGAATAACACTTTCTTTCCCATTAGCTTAGCTCCCTTTAAATCAAAACTTTGGAACATTTTTTTATTTTTTATTCCTTTGATATAAAGGTATGTTGTTATCTTTTTGAAAAGTATATAAAAAAGATCGAATATATTAACTTGAAAAGTAACCTACCATTAAGAAGAACAAAAAAAGCTATTCTCATCACTGAGAATAGCTTTTTAAAAATCTTTAAGCTTCCATAATTAAATCATAAACTAATGTAGGTTCTTCTACTTTTTCAGTAGAAATTTTAATATTTTCTAGTAAGTCTTTTTCAACTTCACTAATATCTTCTGTGCTTGAATAGACAGTAACTAATGATTCGCCTTTTTTAACTGCTTCGCCTACTTTTTTGTTTAGCATTAATCCAACAGCTAAGTCAATAACTGATTCTTTTGTTGCACGTCCTGCGCCTAATTTCATAGCTGCTGTTCCTACTGCATCAGCAACGATTTGTGAAACATAACCGTCTTGCTTTGCTACTACTTCTTGTACATATTTAGCTTGTGGTAGTTTTGATGGATCTTCTACTACTGAACCGTCTCCACCTTGAGCTACTAAAAATGCTTTAAATACTTCTAAAGCTTTTCCGTTTTTCATATTTTCTAGAAGTTTAGCTCTTGCTTCTTCTAATGTTTCAGCTTTTTTAGCAAGTACAACCATTTGGCTACCTAATACTAAGCATAATTCTTCTAAATCTTTTGGACCTTCACCTTTTAGAGTGTCAATTGCTTCTTTCACTTCTAATGCATTACCAATTGCAAAACCTAATGGTTGACTCATATCAGAAATAACTGCAACTGTTTGTCTTCCAACGTTGTTACCAATCTTAACCATCGCTTTAGCTAAATCGCGTGCATCATCAATATCTTTCATAAATGCACCTGCACCCGTTTTAACATCTAAAACAATTGCGTCTGCACCAGCAGCGATTTTTTTACTCATAATTGAACTTGAAATTAATGGGATTGAGTTAACAGTTGCTGTTACATCACGAAGTGCATATAACTTTTTGTCAGCCGGTGTTAAATCTCCTGTTTGTCCGATTACAGCTAATTTAATATCATTTACTTGTTTCGTAAATTCTTCTTCAGTTAATTCAACATGGAAGCCTTCTACTGCTTCTAATTTATCGATTGTACCACCAGTGTGACCTAAACCACGTCCGCTCATTTTGGCAACTGGAATATCTAAAGAAGCTACTAATGGACCTAATACAAGTGTAGTTGTATCACCTACTCCACCAGTTGAATGTTTATCAACTTTGATTCCTTCAATGTTAGAAAGATCAATTGTATCACCAGAATGTACCATAGCCATTGTTAAATCACTATATTCTTTTTCAGTCATGCCCTTTAAGAAAACCGCCATTGCAAAAGCACTCATTTGATAATCAGGTACACTACCATCTGTGAAACCTTTGATTACAAAATTAACTTCTTCTGTTGTTAATGTTTTTCCGTCACGTTTTTTTTCGATTAAATCTACCATTCTCATTTTTGAAACGCCTCTTTCTAATTTGGATATATTACTTCTAATGAAAAGTGACTTCCACATAATGTAGAAGTCCTTTTATATTCGTTAACTTTTGAATTAACCGATTTTACGAATAATCTCTTTTACTAATGATAAAAATGATGCTCTTACTCTTTGTGTTGTTTCAATAACTTCTTCATGGTTTAGCGGTTGATCTAAAATACCCGCTGCCATGTTTGAAATACATGAAATACCAAGTACTCTTAATTCAGCATGACGTGCCACAATTACTTCAGATACAGTTGACATCCCAACAGCATCAGCACCTAAAGTTCTAAACATGCGAATTTCAGCTGGAGTTTCATAAGATGGTCCTGTTAGTGCAGCGTAAACTCCTTCTTGAAGTTTTACATCTACTTCACTAGCAGCACTTTTTGCAATTTCTCTTAATTCACGGTCATATGGATAAGACATATCTACAAAACGAACGCCAAGCTCTGGGTTATTTGGTCCAATTAGTGGACTAGTACCAGTAAAATTAATATGGTCTGTAATTAACATTAAATCACCAGGTTCGTATGAAGTATTAACTCCACCAGCAGCATTCGTTACGATTAATTTTTCTACACCTAATTCTTTCATGATACGTACAGGGAATGTAACTTTTTCCATGCTATATCCTTCGTAGTAGTGAACTCTTCCTTGCATTGCTACTACTTCGATACCGTGTATCGTTCCAAAAACTAGTTGTCCTTCATGCCCTTCTACTGTTGACGTTGGGTATTCAGGAATCGTATGATACGGTATTTTTTCTTGGTTTTCTATTTCGTCAACAAGAACTCCTAAACCTGATCCTAAAATCAATCCAATTTTAGGCTGTCTGTCAACTTTACTTTTAATAAAATCAGCGGCTTTATCGATATTTTCTTTATTCATATGTAACTCCACCTTATCTCAATTTTTCAAAAAAACTTGATCCATGTGATGGCATTGTAACTTTAAAGTTTTCTGCAATGGTTGCTCCAATATCTGCAAAAGTTTTTGGAATTTCTAATTCTTTACCTTCTGAAAACTGTTTACTATAAACTAGTAATGGAACATATTCTCTTGTATGGTCTGTACCAGTATATGTCGGATCATTTCCATGATCGGCAGTAATCATTAATAAATCATCTTCTTTTAATAAATCAAATACTTCAGGTAATCTTGCATCGTATTCTTCTAATGCTTTACCGTAACCTAGTGGATCTCTTCTATGACCGTATACTGCATCAAAATCAACTAAATTTAGGAAGCTTAAACCAGTGAAATCCATTTTTAATGTTTCAACTAATTTATCCATACCGTCCATATTTGAAACAGTACGTAATGCTTTCGTAATTCCTTCACCATCGAAGATATCAGCAATTTTACCGATTGAAATTACATCATAATTTGCATCTTTTAATTCATTCATAACAGTACGTCCAAATGGTTTTAATGCATAATCATGGCGATTTGGTGTACGTTTGAAGTTTCCAGGCTCACCTACAAATGGTCTCGCGATTACACGACCAATCATGTATGGATCATCTAATGTTAATTTACGTGCAATTTCGCAATAACGATATAAATCTTCTAAAGGAACAACTTCTTCATGAGCTGCAATTTGTAAAACAGAATCAGCAGACGTATAAACGATTAAATCGCCTGTTTTCATATGTTCTTCACCAAGTTCAACTAATATCTCAGTTCCAGAAGCAGGTTTATTTCCGATTATTTTACGATCAAAATGAGTTTCCAATTCGCTTATTAATTCTTTAGGGAATCCATCAGCAAAAACTTTAAATGGCTTATCAATATGAAGACCCATGATTTCCCAATGTCCAGTCATTGTATCTTTTCCAACTGATGACTCTTCCATTTTAGTGTAATAAGCAAGTGGCTTATCCGCCTTTGGAACCCCTTTCAATTCTCTAATATTACTTAAACCTAGTTTTGCCATGTTCGGCATATGTAAACCATTCATTTCTTCAGCAATATGGCCTAGAGTATCTGAACCAACATCATTAAATTTTTCTGCATCAGGAGCTTCTCCGATCCCTACAGAATCCATAACAACGAGGAACACTCTATTAAATTTTCTATTCATTTGTTTTCCTCCTAACTCATCGAAACAAACTGAAACTTAAATGATTGCGTCAGATGTCTGACAACTAAAGTATACTTATTGTCCTAATTCTTTTCAAGAATTATATTTTCCAATTTGTGTCTATTGATACTATATTTCCCCAGAATACTGTTATTTTGACATAAATATTTCATAATTATTTTCTTTTATTAGTCACTAATAAAGATGATATGCTAAAATTTCCTCTTACATACTGTATTGAAAAAATAAAAAGCCCAAGCTTTATAAGCTGGGCCTTTTAGCGTATTATGCTGTTTGATTTTCTGAACTTGCAATTTGATGTTTTTGTGCTTTTCTTTTAGCAACTATTGTACCAGCTGCAATTACGATTGCAGTCATGACAATTTTGAACGCTAAAGCAATTGTATGGTTTTCAAAAACATCGTTAATCATTTTTTCATGAGTGATCATACCAGCTGCAGTCCAAGCTAAGATACCTGAACCAATTGTTGTAATAATTGGGTATTTGTTCATAATTTTCATTAATAATGAGCTTCCACCAACAATAATTGGAATTGAAATTAAAATACCAATTACGATTGCAACTAAGCTACCATGTGATACACCAGCTAAAGCTAAAACATTATCAAGACTCATTAACGCATCAGCAATGATGATTGTTCGAACTGCTCCCCATAATGTTGCACCACTTTTAACTTCGCCGTGTCCAGAGTCATCGACTAATAATTTAAAAGCAATCCATAATAACATTAAACCACCGATTGCATAAATAAACGGAATTTTTAATAAATACACGATTACTGCTGCAAATACTATACGTAGTCCAATTGCACCTAATGTACCAAATAATACTGCTTTTTTCTTTTGGTCTGCTGGCAAGTTTTTCGCTGCTAATGCGATAAGAATAGCATTGTCACCACTTAATAACAGGTCGATAAAAATTACATTCAATAGTACGCCAATACTTAATCCACCTAATAAATCCATGACTCTTCCCCCTTATGAAACTTCTATTTTTAATTAAACAACCTGTACCCGTGACTACAAAATAAAAAGACCTTTGCCAATAGTTGTAGTTCTACGGCAAAGGTCTTGCTGAGCACACATATGTATGCCAACAAAGCCGATGAGAATTTCTTCTCATGTAATGACGACTTTGTTTCAGGATCTCTCCTGACGCTACTCCCCTTTGGAGTATTCGATTGTTTATTAATAATATAATAGTATTCTAGCTAGTCCATTATGTCAATAGATTTTTAATTGGTTTTTAATTATAGTTTTTATGCTTTCATATCAATGTAAATAATTAACTTATTGTTTTGTCAATATTTTTGGTCCATTACTCGTAATCGCTAAAGTATGTTCATATTGTGCTGAATTTTTTCCATCTCTTGTTCTTGCTGTCCAGCCATTTGAATCCATTATTGATTGCCATGATCCTAAATTAATCATCGGTTCAATCGTAATAACCATCCCTTCACGCAGTCTTAAACCTTTACCAGCCATACCAAAATGAGGAACATATGGCTCTTCATGAAGAGTTGGTCCTATGCCATGTCCAGTAAAATCACGTACTACAGAATAACCTAATGACTCAGCATAAGATTGAATCGCAAAACCAATATCACCAATACGATTACCTATTACAGCTTGCTCTATACCTTTATATAGGCATTCTTGCGTAACTTTTAATAAGTCTTTGTTTTCTTTAGCTATATTTCCTACACCGTATGTCCAAGCCGAATCAGCCAGCGCACCATTTAAATTTACAACCATATCAATCGTTACAATATCTCCATCTTTTAATGGTTTTTTACGAGGGAATCCGTGGCAAATCTCATCATTAATTGACGAACATGTTGCATATTTATATCCTCGGTAACCTTTTTGCTCCGGTTTCGCACCATTTTCAGCTAAAAATTTTTCTACAAATTGATCGATTTCCCAAGTCGTAATCCCAGGTTTAATCATTTTTGCAATTTCCTTATGCGTAGCAGCCAATAAAGTACCTGCTTCATCCATTAAGTTAATTTCACGTTCAGTCTTAATCGTAATCATTTATTTCATCCTTTCGGGGTCACCCTTAGTTTTCAGTTCATACATGATTAATTTAATATATTATGCTTTTCACATTATAACAATCATTTTACAAGAAAAAAGAGCTTAATTTAAGCTCTTAATGTGTAAACAAAATTCTAATATTCTGAGTAATTAAGCTCTTGGATGAAACTCTTTATAAACATCCTTCAGCCTATTTTTCGTTACATGTGTATAAATTTGTGTTGTAGATATATCTGCATGTCCTAGCATTTCTTGAACCGATCTTAAATCCGCGCCATTTTCTAATAAATGTGTTGCAAATGAATGCCGTAAAGTATGCGGCGTTAATTCATGTTGAATATTGGCTTTTTCAGCTTGTTTTTTTAAGTTTTTCCAAAATCCTTGTCTAGACATTCTATTTCCATGATGATTTAAGAAAAATGCATCATTATTTTTTTTAC
>NZ_NTZO01000279.1 GCF_002559405.1 Bacillus sp. AFS001701
TGACTACCTGTACATAAAATTACTAATTGATTAGCCGGAATACGATTAATTTGAGATGCATCAATAAATGTATCCTTAGGGCATTTAATATAACCTAAGTCATGACCGATCTCGATATTCGCTTCCATACTTCTACCAAAAACAGCAATTTTACGTCCAGTTGCAATAGCAGATTCAACTACTTGCTGAAGACGATGAATGTTTGATGCGAATGTTGCAAAAATAATTCGACCGTCTACTTTACGGAAGATCTCATTAATCGTGTCTCCTACTTTTCTCTCAGACATTGTAAAATGTGATACTTCACTATTTGTACTGTCTGAAAGTAGACATAAAACGCCTTCTTTACCAATCTCAGCCATTTTTGTTAAATTAGCTGTTTCTCCAACTGGTGTAAAGTCGAATTTAAAGTCACCTGTATGAACGACTTGTCCTTGAGGAGTTTTGACAACAATTCCGTAACAATCTGGAATACTGTGAGTAGTACGGTAAAAAGTTACGCTAGTTTTTCTAAATTTAATGATGTCGTCTTCTTTTATTTCAATTAATTTAGCTTTTCTTAAAAGACCGTGCTCTTCTAGTTTATTTTTAATTAAGCCAAGAGCAAGTTTTCCACCATAAATTGGAATGTTTAATTCTCTTAATAAATATGGAATACCACCAATGTGGTCTTCATGTCCGTGAGTGATAAATAAACCTTTAATTTTTTCCTCATTTCGAACTAAATAGGAATAATCAGGTATAACATAGTCTATCCCTAGTAGCTCATCTTCAGGGAACTTGATTCCGGCATCTATTAATATAATTTCATCTTGATATTGTACTGCGTATGTATTTTTACCAATTTCCCCTAAGCCACCTAGTGCGAATACGGCAGCTTGATCATTTTTAAGAAATTTCATAAATTACGCTAGCTCCAAAATTTTAAAGCTTTCACTTTGTTTTTCGAATTCAAGATGAGCACCGGTTAAAGCTTGAACAAGCTCAATATTATAATTGAAAGGTAATAATTTCGCACGAACTTCTCTTTCACTATCTGCTTCTACATAAACTGTTTTAGTTTTTTCTCTTACAGGTACCTCTAATGGTAATTCCTGATAGTATACTTTAAAAATCATTTAAATCTCTCCTTGTCAAATCACTATCTTCTCAATATTATAAGTGATTTTCTATATATTTTCATTCTTTTTATTGAAGATTAACTAAAATACGGTCATTTAAAAAAAAAATTTGAAATTATTGAGATATATTTCTTCTTTTTCAGAAATTGTTTTAGCCGCTTTTTTAATTTTTTTCTAAGTTTACGTAACATTAGTTTTACCTCCTAGACATGAAATTAAACTTATATGTAGAGAACACGGACACAGTATATTTATGTGTAGTATTAAACGAAAAAACATTTTCATTCAATATAATCCAAAAAACAGTTAAAATAGAGGGTATCTTAAAGTTTAGGGGAGAAGAATGTGAAGAAGTTATATGGAGCTTTGTTTTTATTAAGTATTATTTGGAGTACATCTTTTTTATTTATTAAGCTCCTTTTAAACGATATAGGGCCAGAAGCAATTGTATTTTATCGCTGTTTCTTTGGTGCTATGACATTATTAATTATAATGTTAATAAAAAAGGTAAAGATTGATTATAAAAATTTACCGAAAATGAGTTTAATTATTGTCATCTCATTATTTAATCATGCTATACCGTGGCTATTTCTTTCTTTTAGTGAGACCCATCTGCAAAGTAATGAAGCGGCAGTATTAAATGCTTTTACGCCAATTGCAACACTAATTATTGGCTATTTTTTCTTTTCTCAAAAAATTCATAAGAAACAATGGATTGGACTTTTGATCGGAATCGTTGGACTTATGATTATGATGAATCTTAATCCATCAACAATTTTCTCGGATAATATAATTTATTCAATATTAATGTTATTTGTTACTTTTTGTTATGGGCTTGGCTCACATTTAACTAAAAAGTATTTACAACAAATTGATGTAATGATTGTTTCATTTTTAACCTTAGGTATTTCTGGTGTATTCGGCTTTTTTTATATGGTCATTGTAGGGAAGGGAACTCTAAAACCATTTGTTAATTTTGAAGTTTTTAGCGGTGTGATTGGACTAGGCGTAATATGTTCGGGGTTGGCATATTTATTATTTTATTATATGGTTAAAGAGGGAAGTGCAGAATTTGCAACAATGGTTACTTATATAGTACCTGTATTTGCTTCTATTTGGGGTTTTTTCTTTTTAAACGAACCTTTATCCTTGAAAATGATCTTAGGACTGTTAATCGTACTTCTAGGAGTATTTATTACAAATAGTAAACAGAAGTCAAAAATGAATAACTCAAAAGCAAATGCAGCGTCTTAGTGAGGAGAGAATAATATGACTAAACCAATCGTTTTTTTTGATATTGATGGAACGATTTTAAATCATGATAAAGTAATTCCGGAAAGTACAAAGAAAGCAATTTCGGAACTTCAAAATAAAGATATCCACGTAGCGATTGCAACTGGTCGTGCGCCATTCATGTTTAAAGAACTTCGTGAAGAGTTAAATATAAATACTTTTGTAAGTTTAAATGGGCAATATGCTGAATTTGAAGGTGAAGCTATTCACAAACATGCCCTACATCCAGAACAACTTCACCAATTTACTCAAAAAGCAAAGGAACTAGGTATTCCGCTAATCTATTTAAATAACGAGACAATGAGAGCGTCAATTGATTCACATCCTCATATAAAAGAAGCATTGACATCGATTAGAATGCAACATCCTGAAGTTCAGCATGATTTTTATCATAATCGTGAAATTTATCAAGTCTTACTGTTTTGTGAAGAGCATCAAGAGCCATCTTTAACTGATGGATTTAATGATTTTAATTTTATTCGTTGGCATGAGTATTCGTCAGATGTCTTACCAGTTGGAGGATCTAAAGCGAATGGAATACTTCAAATGGTAAACCATCTTGGATTTGATATGCAAAATGTAATCGCATTTGGTGACGGATTAAATGATTTAGAAATGATTGAAAAAGTTGGTACGGGTATCGCTATGGGGAATGCAGTGGATCCACTAAAAAAATTAGCTAATCATATTACAACAAATGTTGATGAAGATGGGATATTAAACGGTTTAAAATGGGCCGGACTTCTTTAAGTCTTGTAGATAAAGTACAAAAACCTGAATAGTAGACTAAAAAGAGCGATTGGTTTCCAATCGCTCTTTTTTATTTTCTCTCTAAAGGTGAAGCACCTTCTGGAGGAGTAAAAGGATTTGTTTTATTAATACGATCATAAAACATTACTCCATTTAAATGGTCAATTTCATGCTGGAAGCAAATTGCTGGTAAACCTTTTAAACGGATTTTTACTTCTCCTAATCTCGTGTCAAAACCAGTGACGGTTATTCTTGCATAACGTGGTACATATCCAGGAACATCACGATCAACAGATAGGCAGCCTTCACCTCCTGATAAATAAACTTCCTCAACAGAATGACTTACAATTTTAGGATTTAATAATGCATAACTAAATAAATTACCCTGTAAGTCAGTAACATGAACACCAATGGCTCTTTTAAGAACTCCAATTTGTGGTGCAGCTAATCCGATACCTGATCGTAGACCGTATTCGGCAGATATTTCCGGATTTTGACTATTTATAACATACTCTAATAATGAATTAGCTAAATTAATATCCTCTGCCGATGGAGGTAAACTTACTTCACTCGAGATTTCCCTTAATCTAGGATCGCCTTCTCGAATTATATCTTTCATTGTAATCAAATGAATTTCACTCCTGTCTAATATTTCATAAATATAAGTATGTACTATTTACTAGTATTATTAATTTAGTCTAACAAATCTTTTTTAAATTGTCAGTCACAAGGCAATAGAATGGAAAAAGGAGCGATAAATTATCGCTCCTTAAAGTTTGTGGTTATACATTAATAATAGAGGCTTACTAGTGTGAATTATAAAACGAAAGCTGCACCAACGATAATTAATAAAATGAATAGAACAACGATTAATGCGAAACCGCCGTAACCGCAACCGCATCCGCCGCCGTAACCATAACCAGGGTATCCACCTTTTCCACCGTATCCGTAACCGTACATATAATAACCTCCCTTTAAACTGTTTCCGCATATAGCGGATACTACAAAATATGAAAAACTACATAAAGTGTGTGGGTATGTGACTAGATTATTTTTTAGGACGTATAAAAAGTCTGAAAAGATGCAACATGGAAATAATAATGAAAAAAATTGGGTGAAATTATGTATAAAAAATTCAATTCTTTATTCCTTGTAATACTCATACTCTTTATCCTTTGTTCGGGTTGTACTTCTCAAGCAAAACAAAAGAATTTAGTCATAAATCAACTAGCTGAAATTGCTAAAATGGAACAGAAATTTCAAAAAGCTGGAGAACGTATTCAAAAACTGGAAATTAAAGAATTGGAGTATTATGAAAAAATTTATTTATATAAAATCAGCGAAGTAAATAAAAGACAAGAGTCAGCTAAACAAGCAATCAACTTATTGAATGAACGAAAAGAACGAGTCAATGAGGAGTCAAAATTAATTCACGATATAGACATAAAAATTAAAGAACTTCAAACAATAAACATTGAAACGAAGGATGAACAGTTTCGAAATGAAGTTAATAACTTTATAAAAACATGGAGAGAAAGAACTGAGTTATACGATAAATTGAATTCAAAATATAAAGATGCAATGGAAACGGATCTTTCAATTTATAACTTATTATCGCAGAAAAAAGTTGATTTAAAAAATGTAAAGAGTGAGACAAAGGATACAAATCACATTTATAAAGATGTCATTAAATATAATGATCAATTAAATCTTTATACTCAAAAATTAAATA
>NZ_NTZO01000073.1 GCF_002559405.1 Bacillus sp. AFS001701
CATTGCATTTGAAATATGATTTCTCACAGTTTTTTCACTTATAAAAAGTTCTTCAGCAATTTCTCTTGTAGTCTTATCTTGAACAAGAAGCTCGAATACTTCTTTTTCACGCTTTGTGAGTGTGTGCTTTGTTTGATAGTCTCTATCCTTCAACTGTGCTAACCCTCCTTGCTTGACCGAGCTGTTCTTCGGATGGGTATTCATTTAGTCTTTTTATCATATGAACGATAGGTCTTTTAGGTGAATATTTCCAGTAAATTTAGAGCTAGATTTAAATTATTTATTTTTTTCTATTTAGCTTGTTCTAAAAAATGTACATGCTCGTATAAATAGTAAAAAAGCGTGGGGGGAGTATGGTGATGAAAAAAAGATTATTAGTAACAGCGGCAGCGGTATGTGGAATTGCAACAATGAGTGGATGTAGTTTACTTCCGACGAAATCTTCAACTGACATTGATCCACCTAAAACGGTAGTTTATAAAAGTGATCAACCTTCAAAAGAAGTAGCAAAGAAAGAGGAAACTGTAAAAAGGGAATTATATTTAATTGACCGTAACGGGTATGTTGTACCACAAACATTCCAATTGCCTAAGTCTACTAGCTTGGCTAAACAAGCATTAGAGTACTTAGTAAAAGATGGTCCTGTTACAGATGAATTACCGAATGGTTTCCAAGCAGTTTTACCTCCTAATACGGAAGTTTTAGGTGTTCAAACTCAAAAGGATGGTACGATTATTGCTGATTTTTCACCAGAGTTTAAGCAATACCGTGCAGAAGATGAAATAAAAGTGTTTCAAGCTGTTACTTGGACGTTAACTCAATTTGATAATGTGACAAAGGTGAAAATTCGAATAAACGGAAAAGATCTTGCATCGATGCCAGTAAATAAAGCTCAGATTGGTGATGGGTTAACTAGAGATGATGGGATTAACTTTGATAAAGGTGATATTGTAGATATTATGAACTCCAGACCAGTTACGTTATATTATGTTTCTCAAGGGGAAATGGGAGACACTTATTATGTACCAGTAACGACTAGGATTTCAAATGCTGAAACAGATTCATATTCAGCAATTGTGAATGAACTTGTAAAAGGTCCATCTGAATATTCAAATTTAGTTTCCGATTTTGGAACTGATACGAAACTAGTTAGTCAACCTGTTTTCAAAGGCGGTAAGCTAGTACTTAATTTTAACGATGGTATCTATGGGAATATTGCGAAAAATATGATCAATAATGATGTGCTACAGCCACTTGTACTTTCTTTAACTGAGCAAAAAGGAGTTAAGTCCATTGAAATTCAAATCAATGGTAAATTAACTGCGCTAGATCAACAAGGCAAGCCTTTAAGCCAACCCGTTTCTAGACCTAAGGATGTAAATACGAAAAAATTGTAAACTGGTGGTTGGAAAAGGTAATTGCCTTTTAATAAATGTTATAAATATCAACCTTGTACAAAAATTGTGATGATTTTTGTACAAGGTTTTTAATTTTATCCTTAAATTACACTTAATAAGTAGAAATGAAATCGCATTTTTGTCTATACTAGTATTTGGAAGAATTTTGTAGGAGGAACGATCATGACAAGAACAGATGGAAGATTAAATAATGAACTTAGACCAATAGAGATTATTACTCACTATACAAAGCATGCAGAAGGTTCTGTGCTGATCAGTATTGGTGATACGAAGGTAATTTGTAATGCAACAGTTGAGGACCGTGTACCACCATTTTTGAGAAATAGTGGAAAAGGTTGGATTTCAGCTGAATATTCAATGTTACCTAGGGCTACTCAAGAGCGTACAATACGTGAATCATCTAAAGGTAAAGTTACTGGTCGAACAATGGAAATTCAACGTTTAATAGGAA
This sequence comes from Bacillus sp. AFS001701, assembly GCF_002559405.1. Taxonomy (GTDB): domain Bacteria; phylum Bacillota; class Bacilli; order Bacillales; family Bacillaceae_G; genus Gottfriedia. The sequence continues at coordinate 1,870 of NZ_NTZO01000073.1, forward strand.
GAGCGCTAAGAGCAGTAGTTGATTTAGAAGCACTTGGTGAAAAGACAATTTGGATTGATTGTGATGTAATTCAAGCAGATGGAGGAACACGAACTACTTCAATTACTGGTGCATTTGTTGCAATGATGCTTGCTTTTGATAAATTAATTAAAATGGATAAATTGAAATCGTATCCTGTAAAAGATTATTTAGCAGCTACTTCGGTTGGTATTTTAGATGACCTTGGACCAGTACTAGATTTATATTATGTAGAAGATTCGGCTGCAAGTGTTGATATGAATATTATTATGACTGGTAAAGGACAGTTTGTTGAACTTCAAGGAACTGGTGAAGAAGCGACATTTTCTAGAGAAGAATTAAATGAGTTACTATCTTTAGGTGAATTAGGAATTAAATCTCTAATTGAAAAACAAAAAGAAGTGTTATTACAAGAAGGTATTAAATTTCAATAATCATTTCGAGGAGAGACTTTAAGGATGGAAACAATCATTATTGCGACAAATAATCAAGGCAAAGTGAAGGATTTTGAAGCACTTTTTAACCCGATGGGATTTCAAGTTAAGTCTTTAAAAGACTTTCCTGAAATTCAAGAAATTGAAGAAACAGGTACTACATTTGAAGAAAATGCGATTTTAAAAGCTGAGTATTTAGCGAGTGAGTTAAATACTCCAGTCATTGCAGATGACTCTGGTTTAATAGTGGATGCACTTGAAGGCAGACCAGGCGTTTATTCTGCTCGATATGCTGGGTTACATAAAAGTGACGAAGATAATTTACAAAAAGTATTAAGTGAACTAGAAGGAGTTTTTCCTGGTAAAAGAACTGCGCGATTTTATTGTGCCTTAGCTTTAGCGGTTCCAGGTAAAGAAACAATCACTGTTTATGGAACAGTTGAAGGGTATATTGCCAATGAAAAAAGAGGAACAAACGGTTTTGGCTACGATCCAATATTCTTTTTGCCAGAATTAGATAAAACGATGGCTGAATTAACAACAGATGAAAAAGGTGGCTTAAGTCATCGCGCAAATGCAATTAAATCATTAATGGATGTTATAAATAATGAAAATAAAGATTTTTTATTTAGAGGATCAAATTAATGAAGGTACTAATTGTAAGTGATAGCCATGGATTGACTAAACCATTGCAAGAAATCGCCGAACGATATCGTGACAGTGTAGATTTAATGATACACTGTGGAGATTCGGAATTAGAAGTAAATGCTAAGGAACTAAAGGATTTTAATGTTGTAAGAGGAAACTGTGATTTCAGAGGAGAATTCCCTGAAGAATTTATTCACCGTGGGAATGAATATACAATCTATGCAACACATGGTCATTTACATGGGATAAAACAGTCATTACAAAAGCTGTATTATCGTTGTAAAGAAGTTGGAGCAACAATTGCTTGCTTCGGTCACTCACATGTATTAGGAGCCGAAGTAATTGATGGTGTACTTTTTATTAACCCTGGTAGCATTTTATTACCGAGAATGCGAAAAGAAAAGACATATGCTATTCTTGAAACAATTGCTAAGAAAGCTAATGTTACTTTTTATAATACAGATGGAACGGTGCTTACTACTACTTCATTTGAATTAGAATGAATTAATGGAGGTTAGTAGCTTATACGCTACTAACCTTATCTAAAACAAAAAAATTTGGAGTACTAAAAGCCGGAAAACCCTAATAAACTAAGGTAATTATACAACTTTAAATTTTTTTCCTTTATTTTGGAAAAAAATTTAAAAAAAGTGTTGACTTTAATTTCCATAACGACTATACTAAATTATGTCGACAGGGTGATGTCGCAAAGAAATAAAAAAGAAATAACAAATATGCGGGTGTAGTTTAATGGTAAAATAGAAGCCTTCCAAGCTTCGGTCGTGGGTTCGATTCCCATCACCCGCTCCATATGTCCTGGTAGCTCAGCAGGATAGAGCAACGGCCTTCTAAGCCGTCGGTCGGGGGTTCGAATCCCTCTCAGGACGTCCAAAAGACACTTGTTTTACGAAATGTAAAATAAGTGTCTTTTTTTGTGTTTTAACTACTTTTAATTGAAGAACATTAGAAATAAAATGATGAATTATGTTTACTAGATAAATTAGAGTAAATTCAAATCAATTAATGGAAGTCTTAGATCATCATTAAATTTATACTAGATATGTTATTCTAGTATAAATAAAAGAGTGGAGTGATATAAATGAATGAAAAAGAATTTTGGAGCTTAATATCCAAAATGCATATTGTTGAAGAACCATATGAATGGGTAATAAATCATTTAGCTAAACAATCAGAGGAAGAGATAGCTAGTTTTGAAATTCATTTTGAAACTTATTTTTCCAAAGCGTATACGGTAAATCTTTTAGGAGCTGCATGGATCATCATGGATGGCTGTTCTGAGGATTCGTTTGCACATTTTAGAGCCTGGTTAATCGGACAAGGAGAACAAGTTTACAAGAAAACGTTAAATGACCCAGATTATTTAGCTGAATACATTTTTCCTATTTATGAAGAAGAAGGACTTACGCCTGAATTAGAAGATATGTTAGATCTAGCTTTACAAGCTTATACAATCAAGCGTAAAGGCGATGATGATTGGGACGATCAATTATGGAATGAGTTCAATTCACTTATTGAAAGCAAAGGCTATGAATATCCTGAACAACAATTAACGATTGATTGGAAGTCGAAAGACGAACTAAAAGCTAAGTTTCCAAAGTTATGGAAAAGATTTGGCAATAAACCATTAGGGCACTAAAGCTAAAAACAGATTCATCCATACTCGTATCTTTAATATTTTAAATAATTTTAATTCATGATACACTTTTTCATAACTAGTTTGTGCAGGAAATAACAAATGTTAGGGGAGAGTAACATGGAAGACAATATTGTCTTTTTTCCTAAACTGAAGGATCGGATAATAAATTTAGGCAAAAAAGCATTAGAAGAAAAAAATTTTAGTAAAGCTTTAATGTTATGTAATCAGCTAAAAGAAATGAATGAGCATAATTCACAAACAGAGCTTGCTGCAGTCGCGTGTCTCTTAGAAGGGAATCGGGCTAGGGAAGCTAAGGAAAGATGTGAGGATTTAGTTTTCGGTCCATTTGAGAGTGATGAAGCAATTGAAGTATACATAAGCATTTTATTTCAATTAAAAGAATATGAAGAATTACAAAAAAATATAAAAAGACTACTCACCCAAAAACGGATTGATGAAAATCAGATGGATAAGTTTCAAGCGATGCTCTCTTTATCCAAGAAAGTAATTTCAGATCGTGAAGGCATTAAGGGTGAAGTTCTTAATTTACATAAAATCGTTGAAAATTCTGAACCTATTGATAAACAACTTGAATTAATTAATGAATTACGAAGTCTAGATTGTAACCTTGTTATCGATCAAATAAGCGAAATATTAAAAAGCACCAAAGCAAATCCGTTAATTCAAAGTTTTATTTTGTTTATTTTACAAGAACAATCAATCGATAAAGATTTTGAACTTAACAAAGTAAACCAAAGGATGATTTGGAATACATCGGTTTCAGTCGATGAACATAAAATCTTTGTAGACGCTATATTAAAAAAATTAAGTGATGTATTAGAAAGTGAAGATCCTTCTGCTTACGAAATCGCAAAAACACACTTTCAACACTTTATAACAATTTACTTCCCGTTTATCCCAATACCAGCGGATATAAATACATGGGCAGCTTGTTTTTATTGCATCGTCCAACAATTTTTTGATCGCAGTGTAGATGAAGAGGAACTAAAAGACTTATTTAATGTAGAATATTTTCCGGTAAAAGGTGCAATTGCTTTAGTAAAACGTTTTGAAGATGAAGGATACTTTAACATAAAATGAAATAGTTGGAAAAAACATAGATGTTCCATTTGGGCTTCTATGTTTTTTATGTAAAAAAAGGTATTTTAAAGTGATGGAAGCGGAGATACAACCGAGTTTTATTTTTGAGCGGATACGACGAGGGGCTTAGGTCACGCCTTACGGAAAGCGAGCAATAGGGATTGGAAGACATCGTTTTACTTTTTTAAGGAACTAAACTGATTTAAATTTCAAAATTAAAAAAACCTAATATTTTCACCTTATAAAAATAGGAAATATTGAAACAAAAAAGGAATGTGTTATAATAGAATGGTTGTAACGACTATTTACTTAATTATACATGCATTTTCTTTATTAAAAATGGACAGTCATGTATAGTACGAAAATACGTAAACACATATATTTTTTTAGATAATTTTGGAGGGAACTAACAATGACTGCTAAATGGGAAAAATTAGAAGCTAACGTTGGTCTATTAACTGTAGAAGTTGAAGCTTCTGAAGTAGATAAAGGTTTAGATGCAGCTTTCAAAAAAGTTGTTAAAACTATCAATGTACCGGGATTCCGTAAAGGTAAATTACCTCGCCCAATTTTCGAACAAAAATTTGGTATTGAAGCACTTTACAATGATGCTTTAGATGTAATCTTACCAGAAGCTTACAGCAAAGCTGTTGTAGAGGTTGGTATTGAGCCAGTTGACCGTCCAGAAGTTGACGTTGAGCAAATGGAAAAAGGTAAAACTTTAATCTTCAAAGCAAAAGTTACTGTAAAACCTGAAGTAAAATTAGGCGAATACAAAGGCTTAGAAGTTGAAGAAATGGATGCAACTGTAACTGACGAAGACGTACAAGCTGAATTAACTACATTACAAGAGCGTCAAGCTGAGTTAGTAGTTAAAGAAGATGGTACTGTTGAAAACGGTAATACAGCTGTAATTGATTTCGAAGGTTTCGTTGATGGCGTAGCTTTCGAAGGTGGAAAAGGTGAAAACTACCCACTAGAAATCGGTTCAGGTTCTTTCATTCCTGGATTTGAAGAAGCTTTAATCGGTACTAAATCTGGTGTTGAAACTGATGTTAATGTAACATTCCCAGAAGAATACCACAGTGCTGAATTAGCAGGAAAAGCTGCTACTTTCAAAGTAACTGTCCATGAAATTAAAGCTAAAGAACTTCCTGAGTTAAACGACGAGTTTGCTAAAGACGTAAATGACGAAGTAGAAACTTTAGAAGAACTTAAAGCTAAAATCAAAAATGACTTAGTTGAATCTAAAAAATCTCAAGCTGAAGGTAGCTTACGTGATGCTTTAGTTCAAAAAGCAGCTGAAAATGCTGAAATCGAAATCCCAGACGTAATGTTCGAAAGCCAAGTTGACCGTATGGTTAAAGACTTTGAACAACGTATTGCACAACAAGGATTAAACTTAGAGCTTTACTACCAATTCACTGGTACTAAAGAAGAAGATCTTCGTGCTCAAATGCGTCAAGATGCTGAAGCTCGTGTAAGAATCGACTTAACAATCGATGCGATCATCGAAGCTGAAAAAATCGATGCAACTGAAGAAGAAATGAACGAAGAATTAACTCGTTTATCTGCAATGTACAACGTTCCTTCTGAGCAATTAGTAACTATGCTAGGTGGAACTGACGCAGTACGTGATGATATTCAAATCCGTAAAGCTGTTGAATTATTAGTAGATAGCAGAAAAAAATAAGCGTTAAATAAACATATATTGACTTAAACAAGGCGCGAGATTTTTCGTGCCTTGTTTTTAAATAAAGAAATATTTGGTAAAGTGAACTGTTTCCTTTAAAATACACATATACATATGTTAGAATCTGTTATACAGATTTTAAAAAATTATTGTGGCTATACTAAAAATAATTCTTCAAAAGAAGGATTATCAGCTTTAGATTAGAATATATATATTCTAAAAATTTAAACAATTTTAGAGTAGTAATTAATTGCTTTGTTTATTTTGTATGCTATTATATAGCTACAAGATACATATTTTTTTCGATTACATACATATTGAGTGTTTTTAGAAATTTTTAGAGGGAGTGAACATATGTTCAAATTTAACGAAGAAAAAGGACAGCTAAAATGTTCGTTCTGTGGGAAGTCACAGTCTCAGGTTAGAAAATTAGTTGCAGGACCTGGTGTATATATTTGTGACGAGTGTATTGAGCTTTGTACTGAAATTGTTCAAGAAGAGCTAGCAAAAGAAGAGGAAGTAGAGTTTAAAGACGTTCCGAAACCGAAAGAAATTTGCGAAATTCTTGATGAATACGTAATTGGCCAGGACAATGCGAAAAAAGCGTTATCTGTTGCCGTATATAATCACTACAAACGTATTAATTCAAATAGCAAAATTGATGAGGTTGAGTTATCAAAAAGTAATATTGCAATGATTGGGCCAACTGGTAGTGGTAAAACATTATTAGCTCAAACTTTAGCACGAATTTTAAATGTACCATTTGCGATTGCAGATGCAACTTCATTAACTGAAGCTGGATATGTTGGGGAAGATGTTGAAAACATTCTTTTAAAATTAATCCAAGCAGCTGATTATGATGTAGAACGCGCTGAAAAGGGTATTATTTATATCGATGAAATTGATAAAGTTGCACGTAAGTCTGAAAACCCTTCAATTACACGTGATGTGTCAGGTGAAGGTGTTCAGCAAGCACTTTTAAAAATTCTTGAAGGAACAGTTGCAAGCGTACCTCCTCAAGGTGGTCGTAAGCATCCACATCAAGAATTCATTCAAATTGATACGACAAATATTTTATTTATTTGTGGTGGAGCATTTGATGGCATCGAACAAATTATCAAACGCCGTTTAGGTAAAAAGGTAATTGGTTTCAGTGGTGATTCTGAAAAGAGCGATTTAAACTCAAAAGAAATTTTAAACCACGTATTACCAGAAGACTTATTACGCTTTGGTTTAATTCCGGAGTTCATCGGTCGTTTACCAGTTTTAGCTAATTTAGAGCAACTTGATGAAGCATCATTAGTTGAAATTTTAACTAAACCAAAAAATGCTTTAATTAAGCAATATCAAAAATTACTAGAGCTTGACCAAGTTGAACTTGAGTTTGAGGATAACGCATTAACTGAAATTGCTAAAAAAGCAATTGAGCGTAAAACTGGAGCTCGTGGACTACGTTCGATCATTGAAGGGATTATGTTAGATATTATGTTTGAATTACCTTCACGCGAGGATATTCAAAAATGTATTATCTCAGCAGAAACTGTTAAAACTGGTGCAGCTCCTAAGCTTGTACTAGAAGATGGAACAGAATTAGAGTTAAAGAAAAAAGCAAATAAATTAGCTTAAGTAAGGAACCAAATGCATTTGCATTTGGTTTTTTATTTTGACTTTTTTTAGTGATTTTTTTAATCTTTCATAAATGCATAGGAATTTTACTCGGTAAACCTTGCCTTTAATTTTTTAAATTTGGTTTATCCTTCCATTTAGAGGGCGATACTAAAATTAATTTCTACTTCAGTGGAGGGGTAAAGAATGAGTTTAACAACTATTATATTATTAGCTCAATTAGCATTAGGTACAATCGTTGCATTGTATTTTATTCATTTATTAAAGGGTCAACGAACAACTAAAGTTTCGATTGACAGGGAATCTAAAAAAGAAATGGAGCAGTTACGTAAATTAAAGTCAATCTCTTTAACTGTTCCATTAGCAGAGAGAGTTAGACCAACCACTTTTGATGATATAGTTGGCCAAGAGGATGGAATAAAAGCTTTAAAAGCCTCACTTTGCAGTGCTAATCCTCAACATGTAATTATTTATGGACCGCCTGGTGTCGGAAAAACGGCAGCGGCTAGACTTGTATTAGAAGAAGCGAAAAAGAGCCCGAATACACCTTTTAAACAAGATGCAGTATTTATAGAATTAGACGCTACAACTGCTCGATTTGATGAAAGAGGAATTGCGGATCCTTTAATCGGTTCTGTACACGATCCAATCTATCAAGGTGCAGGAGCGATGGGGCAAGCAGGTGTTCCTCAACCTAAAAAAGGGGCAGTAACCGATGCGCATGGAGGGATTTTATTTATTGATGAAATTGGCGAGCTTCATCCAATTCAAATGAATAAAATGCTGAAGGTACTTGAAGACCGTAAAGTAAAATTTGAGAGTGCTTATTACCAAGAAGAAAATCCTTCTATACCAGCACATATTCATGAAATTTTTAAACACGGTTTACCAGCAGATTTTAGATTAGTTGGTGCAACAACAAGATCACCAGAAGATATTCCACCGGCAATTCGTTCACGTTGTTTAGAAATATTTTTTAGAGAATTAGAACAGGATGAAATTCAAGCCGTAGCTAAACGTTCTGCTGAAAAAATTGAATTAAGCCTCTCAGAAAAAGCCTTAGAATTAGTAGGTACATATGCAAAAAATGGTCGTGAAGCGATTAACTTAATTCAGTTAGCTGGCGGTATGGTTTTAACTTCTGGACGAAAAGAATTAATAGAAGATGATATTGGGTGGGTTGTTTCTGTAAGTCGTTTATCACCAAGACTTGTTAACAAAATTCCTGAAGCTCCAACAGTAGGATTGGTGAACGGTTTAGCTGTTTATGGAGCAAATATTGGTGCGTTACTACCGATTGAAGTAAGTGCAATGAAAGCAAAAGAAAATGGTAAAGGTTCAATTACAATTACTGGAATTGTTGAGGAAGAAAGCTTAGGTAATCAAGCTAAATCCATTCGTAGAAAAAGTATGGCAAAAGGCTCTTTAGAAAATGTTACGACAATCTTACGAAAAATTGGTGTACCAATCGATGATTTTACGATTCATATTAATTTTCCGAGTGGCGCATTAATTGATGGCCCATCTGCAGGGATTGCCATGGTAGTAGGTATTTTTTCAGCGGTTAATAATGTTCCAGTATTAAATACTATCGCTTTGACTGGCGAAATGAGCATTCAGGGTGATGTAAAACCAGTTGGCGGTGTTCCAGAAAAAGTAAAGGCAGCCGTTAAAGCAGGCGCAACTAAAATTATTGTTCCGAAAGAGAACGATCAAGCTATATTACATCAATATAAAGATGTAGAAATATTAGCAGTAGATCGCATAGAAAAAGTTCTCCATGAAGTCTTTAAAGATAATTGGAAATTTGAACTACCAGCTGAAACAAAAACTGATTTCCAGCAATTAACATTGTTTGAAGAGAATCAATCGCAATCTATGTAGATAAAAATAAGTGTTCGAATCATTTCATTTTGAATAAATAAAGAATACAAACTATTTTTGCATTCTATTTTTCAATGAAGTGAACGAACACTTTTTATTTTGTAGAATCCATTCTAAACGATTTAATCTTATTACGAGTTTTACTTCTTATTTCTAGTCAAAAATAAGATAATCGCTAAACAGTTGTTGATTGATTATGTCGCTTCTTTTTTTCTTTTAGTGCATATCATTGTAAATGATATATATGTTAAGGTAAAATAACTAAATAGAATGAAAAACAATGGAGGTGTAACGTAATGAATGTTACAAAAGAAAAAGTTGTACCCCTCCTACCTTTAAGAGGAATTAGTGTATTTCCTGCCACTATTGCACATCTAGATGTAGGAAGAACGAAATCGATAAAAGCTATACAAGAAGCTGATGAGTTAGATCATTTAATTTTTGTTGTTACTCAAATAGATGCAGATACTGAAAATCCAAAGATAGACGAATTGTACCAATTTGGAACTTTAGCAAAATTAACACAAAAAATTACACTTCCAAACGGCACTGTTCGTATTACTGTTGAAGGATTACACAGAGGAAAAATCAAATCAATTATTGATCAAAATGATTTCTTAACTGCAAAGGTAGAAGAATATACAGATGTAGAAGATGAATCTAAAGAGCTTCGTGCTTTAATGAGAACTTTATTGCAGCATTTTAAACAATACAGTAAATTATCAAAGCGAATTTTGCCTGAGACAATTGCTTCAATTGTTAAGCAAGATCGCCCAGGTAAACTTGCAGATGCAATGATCGATTCAATTCCATTAAGGGAAGAGGAAAAACAAAAAATATTAGCTACAATTGATGTTACTGAACGAATACATATTATCTTAAATTTTCTTCAAGATGAAAAAGAATTACTAAAGCTTGAGGAAAAGATTGGTCTTCAAGTTAAGAAAAATATTGATAAAACTCAAAAAGAATATTTCTTAAGAGAGCAATTAAAGGTTATTCAACGTGAGCTAGGTGATCGTGAAGGTAAAACTGAAGAAGTTGATAAGTTTTTAACAAAAATCGAAGAGGCAAATATGCCTGAAGAAACAAAGGAAGTAGTACTAAAAGAGTTAGCTAGATATGAGAAACTACCTCCTAATGCTGCAGAAGCAGGTGTAGTTCGTACATATTTAGATTGGATGGTAGCTCTACCATGGTCTAAGCAAACTGAAGACACATTGGATATACATCGTTCCGAAAAGATACTGAATAATGAACACGAAGGTCTTGAAAAAGTAAAAGAAAGAATATTAGAATATCTAGCTGTTCAACAACTTACGAATTCATTACGTGGTCCAATTTTATGTTTAGCTGGTCCTCCTGGAGTTGGTAAAACATCTTTAGCGAAATCAATCGCAAACGCTTTGTCTAGAAACTTTGTACGGGTTTCTCTAGGTGGCGTAAGAGATGAATCAGAAATAAGAGGACATAGAAGAACATACATCGGAGCAATGCCAGGTCGAATAATCCAAGGTATGAAGAAAGCAGGAACAAATAACCCTGTATTCTTACTTGATGAAATTGATAAAATGTCGAGCGATTTTAGAGGAGATCCAGCATCAGCGATGTTAGAAGTTTTGGACCCTGAACAAAATCATACATTTAGTGATCATTACATCGAAGAGCCATTCGATTTATCTCAAGTTTTATTTGTAGCTACTGCAAATGATTTATCAACTATTCCAGGTCCATTACGTGATCGAATGGAGATTATTACTTTATCTGGATATACTGAACTTGAAAAAGTTAATATAGCTAAAAAGCATTTATTCCCTAAAAAATTAGCAGAGCATGGCTTAAATAAATCTACTGTACAAATTCGTGAAAGTGCATTGAGTGCAATTATTCGTCATTATACACGTGAAGCAGGAGTAAGATCATTAGAGCGAGTTCTAGCGACACTATGTAGAAAAGCTGCTAAGTTGATTGTTTCAAACGAAAGACAAAAAATAATATTTACTGATAAAAATATTGAAGAATTTTTAGGTAAGAAAACATTCTCTTATGGTCAAATGGAAAGTGAAGACCAAATAGGTGTAGCTACTGGTTTAGCGTATACTGCATTTGGTGGAGACACACTTTCTATTGAAGTATCACTATATCCTGGAAAGGGTAAGCTAACTTTAACTGGTAAGCTAGGGGATGTAATGAAGGAGTCAGCACAGGCTGCATTTAGCTATATACGCTCAAAAGCAGAGGAGCTGAATATTGACCAAAATTTCCACGAGAAATATGATATTCATATTCATGTTCCAGAAGGTGCGGTTCCAAAAGATGGCCCTTCAGCAGGTATAACGATGGCAACTGCATTGATTTCGGCATTAACAAATAAACCAATCCGTAAAGAGGTTGGGATGACTGGTGAAATCACACTACGTGGTCGCGTATTACCAATTGGTGGGTTAAAAGAAAAAATGCTTAGTGCGCATCGTGCAGGTTTAACGACTGTTATCATACCAAAAGAAAACGAAAAAGATTTAGAAGATGTACCACCAATGGTGAAAGAAGGTTTAACTGTTATACCTGTTTCCCATTTAGATGAAGTGCTTGCGCATGCAATAGTAGGAGTGAAAAAATGAAAGTAACAACAGCGGATATTGTCATTAGTGCAGTCCGACCAAATCAATATCCAGATACACAATTTCCTGAAATCGCTTTGGCAGGTCGTTCAAATGTTGGGAAATCTTCATTTATAAATAAAATGTTAAATCGTAAAGCATTAGCCCGAACATCATCAAAACCTGGAAAAACTCAAACATTAAATTTCTTTCTAATTAATGAACAGCTTTTCTATGTTGACGTGCCAGGTTATGGTTATGCCAAAGTTTCCAAAAAGGAACGAGAAGCATGGGGTAAAATGATTGAAACATATATTACAACTCGTGAGCAATTAAGAGCTGTTATATTATTAGTAGATTTACGTCATTCACCAACAGAAGATGATGTAATGATGTATGATTTCCTAAAGCATTACCAAATCCCAGTCATTATAGTAGCTACAAAAGCAGATAAAATCCCTAAAGGAAAATGGGATAAACATGCAAAAGTAGTTCGTGAAAAGTTACAGATTGAAGAGGGGGATGAATTAATTTTATTCTCATCTGAAACTGGTATGGGTAAAGAAAAAGCATGGTCAGTAATTGATCGTATGTGTAAATAAAAAACGCTGGTGGCTAATAGGCCACCAGCATTTTTTTGTTCAGGTCTCGTCACGCGAAAAGCGAGACCCCTGTTTTATTTTATTGATAAAGCTTTTTTAGTTATCTTTTTTAATAAACTTTCTTCGCAATAAATATACAAACGATCAGTTGAATTCAATTTACACTCTTTTAGCTTTGGAATATTTAACTGTTCATTGATCGCTAACAAAGTTGCACCTTTTTCAAATAATTGTAGAAAGGCATCTTCATAAGTTTTCCATTCTTTATTAGGCACTATTACATGTATATTACTTCCATCAAACTTTGTATTTAAAAAGTGTCTAAATATTGTTGAAGTTCCAGGATGTAAAGTTGTCTTAGCAATTAGACGTGAAACAGATTCATATGATAATACAAAATCATCGACATTTACATGCTTAAAATTAACGATATGGCTTTCTTTCGATATTTCGACAATTGTATGGATAGGCATTTTTTTCATAGTTGATAGTGATTCGACTGCAGAAGCGATTAATAGCGTTTTTCCATCTTTTAAAACACTATCTTCTATAGTAGAATCTGCAAATATACATACCCGTTTTGCCCCAAATATATTTGCATTTAGTAAGGTGTTTTCGATTGAAGGGTCTCCTTGAATAAAATGAACTTGAGGATGCTCGTAAGGCGATGTTTCTAGATTTTCAATTAATACAATTTTTGCATTCGGTGAAGAATCGAATAGTTCCTCAATCGCATCTCTTGTTTTTTTAGACCAACCAATATAAATAAAGTGATCATGATCCTTATACACAATTCTTCCCTCCAACTTTAAACGATGATATTTTGAAAAGGAATCAACAGTTTTAGATACTAGTAAACCTATAATACCGACTCCAAATATAAATAAAAACATTCCTAAGCATTTTCCCGCAACAGTTTTTGGAAAGAAATCTCCGTAGCCTACTGTCGTCAAGGTAGTCATTGTCCACCACAAACCATCGAATAAAGTAGGAAAGGTTTGTGGTTCTAAAATATGTATAGTTATTGAACCAAAAGAAACAATTAGAATAGACAGAATTAAAATTGATACATAATTAAATGATACAAATTTTTTCCATAGTGCAAGGAAGTATAACAAAGATGTTCCTCCTTTTAAAACTGCTAGTTATGTATAAAAAAGTATGTTTATTTTTTAGAAAATAGAAGATATAAACCGATAACAGCAATCAATATTGGCCAATAGTTCTGGAAATAAGAGACTTGTGATTGGAGCGAACTAAGCATTGTTGCAAGCTTTTCATTAAAAAGGAAAAATAAAGACATAATAAATAATAGTAAACCAGGTAATAGCTCACCTTTTCCTTTTCGAGATTGCAGTAACATTCCGATTGAAATGATGAGTGTAAGAACGGACCAATGGTTTGGCCAATTTTGAAAATGTTCGATGGCATAAAAATGAATTCCAAATCCAAGAACGACAATTCCTGGAAATACATAATGAATTTCTCTTCCTTTAAAGGCTTGAACGAGAAGTGCGATACCAGTTATCAAGATCGGAGTCGTCCAAAATGTGAAAATATGTAAAGCTGGAACTTGCCATTTTGATATAAGATAATAAATGCCAAAGCCAATTAATAGGATTCCAATAAATAATCGATTTTTTTTCATAGCAACTCCTGTTTAACATTATTTGTAATCACTTTTATTTTAAAATTATTGTATAATAAAATTTGTGTACATTAAATAGTATAAATCGGATTAAAAATTCTACAAAATATTACATTTATGATAGCATATTGATGTAGAACATAGATATGATATTTTGCTAAGTAAAGATAGATATAAAACACAAGTTTGTATAAAGTTTTTTAGGGGGGCTTTAGGGCATGCACATCATTACAATAGGGATTAATTATAAAACTGCCCCGGTTGAAGTGCGAGAAAGAGTAGCGTTTGCTCCAAATGAACTACAGGACGCAATGAACTCATTAAAAAAAGAAAAAAGCATTTTAGAAAACATTATTGTTTCTACTTGTAATCGTACGGAGATTTATGCAGTTGTCGATCAAGTTCATACTGGTCAATATTATATGAAACGCTTTTTATTACAACGTTTTGACTTAAATGACGAGGAATTATCACCATATCTAATCATTAAAACTGGAAATGATGCAATCAACCATTTATTCACTGTAGCAAGTGGTTTAGATTCAATGGTAATTGGTGAGACTCAGATTCTTGGACAAGTAAAAGATAGTTATTTACTTGCTCAAGAGAATCATGTAATTGGTACGATTTTTAATCAATTATTTAAGCAAGCAATTACATTTGCAAAAAAAGTTCACTCAGAAACTGGAATCGGTGAAAATGCTGTTTCTGTAAGTTATGCTGCCGTAGAGCTATCAAAAAAAATTTTTAGCAATTTAAAAGGCTGCAATGTACTGATTGTTGGAGCAGGAAAAATGAGTAACTTAGCTTTACAAAACTTGTATTCTCAAGGAGTAGGAAAAGTTACAGTTATTAACCGAACTGTTGAAAATGCTGTTAGACTTGCAGACCAATTTAACGGAATCGGAAAAGGATTAGAATCACTTGAAAATGCTTTGAAAGAAGCAGATATCGTTATTAGTTCAACTGGTTCAAAAGAATATGTTATTACAGAAAAAATGATTCGTCGAATTGAAAAATCAAGAAAAGGTAACCCACTATTCTTAGTTGATATCGCTGTTCCAAGAGATATTGAACCATCTATTCATCATATTGATAGTGCATTCTTGTATGATATTGATGATCTTCAAGGAATTGTTGCAGAGAATTTAGCAGAACGTGAACGTGAGGCAGTAAAAATTAAGAAGGCAATAACTGAAGAAATTGATATTTTTCAATCTTGGTTATCAATGCTAGGTGTTGTTCCAGTAATCTCTGCATTACGTGAAAAGGCGTTAGATATTCAAGCAGATACAATGAGTAGTCTAGAAAGAAAACTTCCCCATTTATCTGAAAGAGATTTAAAAATTATCCAAAAGCACACAAAAAGTATCGTAAATCAACTTTTACGAGATCCAATTATGAAAGCAAAAGAAATGGGTACATCTAAACACTCAGAAGCACAAATTGCCCTTTTTAAAGAAATATTTAGTCTAGATGAACTTTTACAAGAATCTAAAGATGAAAAACACATGCAAACTAATCAAGAAAAAGAGACTATTTCTTTAAAACAAAACTTAGGTTTTTTATGAGGTTTAGCTAGTGGCGCTTTTGGAAAGTAGTTTTATCTATCACTTATTAATCTTATTGTTTGCATGGAGTATCGTTTTTTCTTTTATAGATTTTATAGATACAAATAGGATGGCAAGTCGGGTAGCATTTTATTTGCTAGCAATTGTTTGGGTGTTTTCTTCTGTTTTAATGATTTACACCATTAGCCAATACAGTTTATATTCCTTTTTTACTTCCAGAGAAGGGCTATATATTTATGTATGGATTATCATATCACTATCATTGTTTATTAATTGGGTAGTAAAACTAGAGTACTTAGTTTTCTTTACAAATGTTGTTTCATTTTTAGTATTTTCATTATCAATTTTAATTCCGAAGGCGGGTAAAACAGCTACATTAGTTGATCAGTTAAAATCGGAGTTATTATATATCCATATTGGACTTGCTTTCTTAGCATACGGTGCATTTACCCTGTCCTTTATTTTTTCGGTTATGTACATTTTTCAATATGTTTTATTAAAAAAGAAGAAATGGTCTACACATTTAAAGAAATTGGGGAGTTTAGGTAAGTTGGAAAAAATGTTTATTACATTTAACTTATTTGGAGTTCCATTAATGCTAACTTCCCTTATTTTAGGTGTTATTTGGGCAAGTATTCGATTACACACATTTGTTTGGTATGATATGAAAGTAATAGGCTCATTTTTCGTTTTAATCATGTATAGTACATTTATGTATTTAAAGGTAAGCAACCGTTTCTATGGCAAATCTCTTTGCATATTTAACATCTGTTGCTTCTTAGTTTTGTTCGGAAATTATGTTGTTTCAAATCTATATTCAAAGTTTCATTTATGGAGTACGTAAGGAGATGTAACAATGCGTAAAATTATAGTAGGTACAAGAAGAAGTAAACTAGCATTAACACAAACGAAATGGTTTGTAGAGAAACTAAAAGAAGTAGCACCCGCTTATGAATTTGAGTTAAAGGAAATCGTTACAAAAGGTGATGTAATACTTGATGTAACCCTTTCAAAGGTCGGAGGAAAAGGTTTATTCGTTAAAGAAATTGAACATGCAATGTTAACGAGTGAAATTGATTTAGCTGTACATAGTATGAAGGATATGCCAGCTATTTTACCTGAAGGTTTAATGATTGGATGTACTCCAAAACGCGTTGATCCTAGAGATGCACTACTTTCAAATAGTGGAAAAGGATTAATGGAACTTGAAGAAGGCTCAATTGTCGGTACAAGTAGTTTAAGAAGAAGTGCTCAAATTAAAGCAGTTCGTCCAGATCTACAAATCAAATGGATTCGTGGAAATATCGACACACGTATTCAAAAGCTAAAGGATAATGAATACGATGCGATTATTCTTGCAGCAGCTGGTTTAACAAGAATGGGTTGGGCTGAAGAAAGTATAACTGAATACATTGACGAAACTATCTGTGTACCAGCAGTAGGTCAAGGTTCACTTGCTATCGAATGTCGTGAAAATGATACAGAAATCCGTGAATTACTAAATAGACTGAATGATGAATTAACATATACAACTGTAGAAGCTGAACGTGTATTTCTTCATAAAATGGAAGGTGGTTGCCAAGTTCCGATTGCTGGATTTGCAACGATCGATGATAAAGAAGAAATCTCGTTAACTGCATTAGTAGCTAAACCAGATGGAACAATCATCTTAAAAGAAACTGTTAAAGGTACTGATCCAACTGAAATTGGAGAAAAAGCTGCAAATCTATTAATTGAACGTGGAGCAAAGGATATT
This sequence comes from Bacillus sp. AFS001701, assembly GCF_002559405.1. Taxonomy (GTDB): domain Bacteria; phylum Bacillota; class Bacilli; order Bacillales; family Bacillaceae_G; genus Gottfriedia. The sequence continues at coordinate 19,108 of NZ_NTZO01000073.1, forward strand.
ATTGATTCTGTAAAAGAGGCAGCGGATGAATAATTCCTTAAATGGAATGAAAATATTAGTAACAAGGGCAGAGCACCAAGCTGATGAATTCAATCAATTAATTCATCAGTTTGGTGGATGTCCTATTAATCTTCCACTTCAAAAAATAGTTAAAAGTGATATTTCAATTAGTGAATTGGAAAAATTAGTTCTTGATACAGAATGGATGTTATTTACTAGTGTTAATTCAGTAAATTACTTTGTGCAAAATATTACAAAGGATCTTAAACAAAAAATTCTTCAAAAAAAA
>NZ_NTZO01000280.1 GCF_002559405.1 Bacillus sp. AFS001701
CATTACCAGTTACTAAAATTGTATATCAGTATAAGAGTTATCCACAAATCCACAGAAAGTTATTCACAATTCCCACAAATTAAAAAATAGTGATAATTGTCGAAAAAAAAACCAGTTCAAAATCATGAACTGGCCTTTTTTTAAGATGCAATCGTTTCTGAAGACTGCTTATTTTGATTTTTAGATTTAGGTTGCGCAAACTTTCTACTTTTTGTACTTCCCATAAAGAATGAAAGTACTAATGCAATACCAGACAATGCAGTTGCAAAGATAAATGCATCATTGATTCCATTAATAGATGCTAATTTAGACGCCTGACTATAAAGTGTTGTAATTGCTAAAGCTCCACCTTGAGAAGGGGTTACTCCAGCTGCACCAGCTAACTGTGCGCCTGTTTGATGAACCCAATCCATAATGAACGGATTCGTTGACGTTACTTCATTTGAGAAGTCTGCCATGTGATTAGTCGTTTGAGTCGTCATAATTGTAACAAGGACTGCTGTACCTACCGAACCTGCAACTTGTCGTAGTGTATTTTGAGTTGCAGTACCATGAGAAATCATCTTAAGAGGTAACTTATTTAAACCAGCAGTCATAATTGGCATCATAATAAATGACATACCGAATGAACGTAAAGTATAGAAAAACATAATTTTTAAATACGGTGTATCAATAGACAATTTAGTGAACTCATAAGTTGTAAAAGTCATAATAAGTAGACCAAAAATCGCTAAAGGACGGATACCATATTTATCGAATAGCTTACCTGTAAGTGGTCCAAGAGCACCCATAATTAATGAACCAGGAAGTAATAATAATCCTGCTCTAATTGGTGTAAACCCGCGGATGTTTTGTAAATAAAGAGGTAGCAAAATCATCCCTCCGTATAAAGCAGTCGTAACAATTAAGTTAATTAATAATGTGTAAGTAAACGAAAATGATTTAAATACTTTTAAATTGATTAATGGTTGTTTAGCAGTTAATTCTCTCCACACAAATAAACCTAAACTGATACCAGCAATTACTAAAGAAAGAACTACTTCAGTGCTACCCCAACCTTTATTACCAGCTTCACTGAATCCATATAATAAACTTCCGAATCCAAGTGACGAGCTTATTACTCCCCAAATATCTAAAGTTGGAAATGAACGTTTACGTGAAATATGAAACCAAGCATTAGACAAAATGATTGAAATGACACCTAACACAGCCATTCCGTAAAATAAGAAATGCCAAGAATAATCTTGAACTACATAACCAGTTATTGTAGGACCAATAGCTGGCGCTAGAATCATTGCAATCCCCATTAATCCCATTGCAGCCCCACGCTTTTCAGGCGGGAAGATCGTCATAAAGATATTCATACCAAGCGGCATTAAAATACCAGCCCCGACAGCTTGAACTACGCGACCTGCCATCATAACTGGGAAGTTTCCTGATAAAGCACAAATAATTGAACCGATTGTAAAGGCAATCATCGAAAAGATAAATAATTTTCGATAAGTAAATGTATCAACTAAGTAAGCACTGACCGGAATTAAAATACCATTCACTAACATAAAACCAGTAGATAACCATTGTGCAGTCGAAGTAGTTACATTAAAATCTGCCATTAACTTCGGTAAAGCAACATTTATTAATGTCTGATTTAAAATAGACACGAACATACCTAGTAATAGTACTGTCAAAACTTTTCCCATGCTAAAGCTCTGTTTTTCACTTGGCTCAGATGGAATTGATTTCTTTTGAATTTCTTCCGTTTTTTCTATTTTATTTGGTTCTTCCGTTTGGACCATTTCTTCTCTTTTATCTATTTTTAGGTCATTTTCTTTATTTCTTAATACAATTCGATTAATAATAAAGAAAACAATTAAGCAAAACCCTCCATATGCAATGATCATTCCTGTTGACATTGAAATTCCTCCTTACTTATGGATACGAACAGAAGCATTCATTCCTGGAACAATTTCAAATGACTTATTATGATCTAAAGCAATTCTTACAGGTACAACCTGCTCAACTTTCGTATAGTTTGCATTAGAGTTTCCAGAAGGTAATAAACTAAATGTATTTGCAGTTGTTAATCCAACAAATTCCACAGTACCTGTTAAAGTAGTATCTGGATATGCGTCAACATATACATCAACCTCTTGACCTTTTTTCACATCTTCTACTTCAGTTTCTTTTATATTTGCAGTAACCCAAAGATTATCTAAGTTATATGCATAACCAAGAGTTGAACCCGTTCCAACCAATTGATCTTTAATTGCATTTGCTTGAACAATAGTAGCATTTGTTGGCACTGAAACTGATACTTCATGTACAGTATCCCCAGCTGTTTGAGGAGCAGTTAAAACTTTCCCGATTGATTCATTTGGTGAAAATGTTTTTCCGAATGTACCTGACCATGACTCAAGCTTACCAGCAGCAGGAGATGAAATAACAATTTGTTGCCCATCTATTTTTGCATTATCAGTTTTTATATAATTTGTTGATTGATCATAGTAGTAATAACCAGCAAATCCACCAGCAACTAATATGATTAAAGTAATTATGTTAACAAACACCATTTTCTTCATGTTCCCCATAAATAAAATTCCTCCTAAATTTTTAATCGTTTCTCTATATAGGTAACAAAAGTAAAGCAACACATTGTCGTTTTACTTCTCATAGTTTTTAATTATAATTGATTTATAAACGTACTCAACCGTTAATAATTAAAAATTTGTTGTTTAAGCAACACTACTATTATTAACTGTTTAATTTCTTAAAGTTATTTAATAAAGGAGTTTTAAAATGAGCATAAAAAATAATCTTGACCCTCGTGTCATTCGAACTAGACAACTTTTACAAGATGCATTAATTACACTATTATCAGATAAAGAATTCGAAGCGATCAGTGTACAAGATATAACTAAAAAAGCAAACGTTAACAGAGCAACCTTTTATAGCCACTATGAAGACAAATACCAAATGGTGCGCCAAATCGTTAGAGAAAAACTAGTTGATTTGGACAGCGCTATGAAAAATGTAGATTTTAGTAAGTATGACGGAAACCCACACTCACTCGATGAAATGGCCTTAAAATCCTACTTCCATCTATTCGAACATATCGAAAAAAACAGCTACTTTTACAAAGTCCTCCTAAAACGACAAGGACCAAATATTTTTAGAAGAAGACTTTACGAAGTATTATCAAAAACGTTCGAAAAAGGCATAGCATTCATACAGCCAAAAAAGAATAAATACCTTGTCCCAGGTGACCTATTAGTAAGTTATATAGCAGGCGCAACTCTCAGCGTAATTTCATTTTGGGTTGAAAATGACATGCCATACACAAAAAAACACATGGCAGAATACCTTTTAAAAATCTCAAGAAATGGTGTTTTAACAACAGCGGGATTGGAATTAAACTAAAAAGAGGGTTGCTGTGACAACTCGTCTAAATAATGCGTTTTGTCTTTTTTTGTTCCTGATGATGGTAGGTTTAGTTTGCGTAGGAGTCTTGAAGCGTTTTAGAAAGAGGGTATATGGAGAAAGTCTCTAACTTGTTTATTATTTATCGAGTTTCCAATTAACAAAAAGTAATCAACTAAAGCACTAATATGTGCTACTATTGAAACATATAAGCAATTCTTGCAAATCCAATTCCCTTTATCTCGAACCATTGAAAACTGATGACAATTAATGCAAATTACACCAGTTAGTTGTTCATTTTTATCGATATTATACTTATCTAATATATTTGATCTGAAAGCTGATGTTGCTTTATTAACAGGTTAGCTAATCTCCTTATTTCTTTCTGTGTATAAAAATCGGTTTTAAATTCCAACTCTAACTCCTCAACTTTTTTATAAAGTAACTCAGAATGAAAAACTTTTTTTGCAATCTCACTTTGATTTGATGAAGCTTTTATTATTATTTTTGGACTACTTATAATTACGTAGGGTATAACACTTAAATTTATATAATTATGTTTTCGTAGCCACTGTGTAAGTTGCCTTTTTTGCCTATCAACTTGAACAATGGGGTTTGTAAATGACTCCTCTTTCCCATCAATTGATCGAATAAATTGATTAAAATTTTGATCAAAATACAAAGTACCAATTAAATTCCTTACCTCAATAATGATTAGTACACATTGGGTTATTATAATCGTATCGATTTAAAAAATGCTTAAAATCATCTACTAACCTTACATCATGCAAAATGAAACTACGCTCTTTTGGAAAAAAACTAAGATGATAATCTAAAGCCTTTTCACCCTGATAACCTGCTTTGTACTTGAATAGATCCTCCTCAATTCTTGACCATTGGGGATGATCACTAGGTAATCTCCTTAATAGAGCCTCCAATTTTTTAATAACCAACGGAACAGTTCGTTCTTTTAATATCATCAAAAAGTCACCTCACTTTTTCTATTAAAGATTTTTTGTGCAGATACCTTCTAATACAAATCATAAAAATTGAGTCAATAACAACCACTTTTTCAGTAATTTAATTAGATTTAGTCTAATACTAAATCATATTTCGATGAAACTAACAAATTTTAATTAAAGCTGATCATAAATTCAATATTTTATTAAGATGTGCCTGTTTTATTTGCATTTTTCATAGATTTAATTGTAGTTTGCAGTTTCATCGATTTTATTTGCACCTACAGTTTATTTGCTACTCATTTAAATTTATTTGCACTTGCACTCTCATAACTTCTTAATTGCACCTTCCCCGATTTTAATTAAACCCACCCCAAAATAACCCAACAAAAAAAGAGCCCAACAAGGGCTCTTTTTTTAATTACTTATATTGTGCTACGTTTAAACGGTTCATTGCTTTGTGTAAAGCAAGTTCTGCACGTTTGATATCTGTGTCAGGGCGTCTGTCATGTAGACGTTGTTCTGCACGTTTTTTTGCTTCTACTGCACGCTCAACGTCGATTTCAGTTGATGCTTCAGCAGATTGAGCCAATATTGTAACGGCTTCAGGTCGAATTTCAATGAATCCGCCACTAACTGCAACGTAATCTGTTCCAGCTGGTGTTTTAATTTTAACAGGTGCTGTTGCTAACGGTGCCACAGTTGAAATGTGTCCTGGTAAAATACCTAGCTCACCGCTAGTTGCTTTCGTGCTAACGAATTCTGTTTCGCCTTCATAAGCCGGTCCATTAGGAGTGACGATACTGACTTTCATTGTCTTCATAGTGAACTCCTCCTGTCTAGCTTCGTGAGCTAATCAAGTCCATTCAGTTAGAATGATGAACAAGCTTTCGATTAGACAATTATTATACTAGTGTTTTTGCTTTTTCTACTACTTCTTCAATGCGTCCAACTAAACGGAATGCATCTTCTGGAAGAGTATCATATTTACCTTCTAAGATCTCTTTGAACCCACTAACAGTTTCTTTAACTGGTACGTAAGAACCTTTTTGTCCTGTGAATTGCTCCGCAACGTGGAAGTTTTGAGATAAGAAGAATTGAATACGACGAGCACGAGCTACGACTAATTTATCTTCTTCTGATAACTCATCCATACCTAAGATTGCGATGATATCTTGAAGTTCTCTATAACGTTGTAAAGTTGATTGTACTTGACGAGCTACTTCATAGTGCTCTTCACCAACGATTTCAGGGTTTAATGCACGAGATGTAGATGCTAATGGATCTACCGCTGGGTAAATACCCATCTCAGATAAACGACGCTCTAAGTTTGTTGTTGCATCTAAGTGAGCGAACGCTGTAGCTGGTGCTGGATCCGTATAGTCATCGGCAGGAACGTAAATCGCTTGAATCGAAGTTACAGAACCTTTGTTTGTTGAAGTGATACGCTCTTGTAATTGACCCATTTCAGTAGCAAGAGTTGGTTGGTAACCTACCGCAGAAGGCATACGACCTAATAGGGCAGAAACCTCAGAACCTGCTTGAGTGAAACGGAAGATGTTATCGATAAAGAATAACACGTCTTGTCCTTGCTCATCACGGAAATATTCAGCCATTGTTAAACCAGTTAGGGCAACACGTTGACGTGCACCAGGTGGTTCGTTCATTTGTCCGAATACCATCGCTGTTTTCTTGATAACGCCAGAGTCGCTCATTTCGTGGTATAAGTCGTTACCTTCACGAGTACGCTCACCTACACCAGCGAATACTGAGATACCGCCGTGCTCTTGTGCGATGTTGTTAATTAATTCTTGAATTAATACAGTTTTACCTACACCTGCACCACCGAATAGACCGATTTTACCACCTTTGATGTAAGGAGCTAATAAGTCTACTACTTTGATACCAGTTTCAAGGATTTCTACTTTTGTAGTTAATTCTTCAAATTTAGGTGCTTGACGGTGAATTGGGTCACGACGTACGTCTTCTCCAAGTTCTTCGTCTAAGTCAATGTTGTCACCTAACACATTGAATACGCGTCCTAATGTAGCGTCTCCAACTGGAACCGAAATTGGTTTACCTGTGTTAACTGCTTCCATTCCACGTACTAATCCATCAGTTGAAGCCATTGCAACTGTACGAACAGTATCGTCACCTAAGTGAAGAGCAACTTCTAATGTTAAATCAATGTTTACTTCGTTTGCATCGCCCGCTTCTTTACGAACACGTAACGCATTATATATTTGTGGTAATTGGCCGTTTTCGAACTTTACGTCTACTACTGGACCTAATACCTGAGTAATAATACCATTGCTCATCGCTTTTCCTCCTAGCATTGTTTCATTAAAAGCCGATCAATTTATATAGCCGTTGTAAGCAGATTAGCCAAGTGCTGCTGCTCCACCGACGATTTCAGTAATTTCTTGTGTAATTGCTGCTTGACGCGCACGGTTATAGTGAAGAGTAAGCTTACTAATAACTTCTTTCGCATTATCAGTTGCACTTTTCATCGCTGTCATACGTGAAGCGTGTTCACTAGCTTTACTGTCTAATAATGCACCAAAGATTAAGCTTTCTGCATATTGAGGCAGTAAAACTTCTAAGATTTCATCATCAGATGGTTCAAATTCGTAATTAGTTGTTGCCTTACCTGTGTCAATATCTGTTAAAGGTAATAGCTTTTTCTCAGTAACTTCTTGAGAAATCTTACTTACGAAATGATTATATGATAAGTAAAGTTCATCAAAAATGCCATCTGTGTACATTTGAACTGTACGATTAGCAAATTTTTGAATATCATCGAATGAAGGTTGATCTGGAAGTCCAAGAACCTCTTCAACGATTGGGTAACCTAAACGCTTAAAGTAGTCACGTCCAACTCGACCTAGTACAATAATTGCAAATTCATCATTCGATTTATGACGCGCTTTAATTGTATTAGTTACCGCACGTAATACGTTACTATTAAATGCACCCGCTAAACCACGGTCAGAAGTGATGACAATGTAACCAGTCTTTTTAACTGGACGAGTTACTAGCATCGGATGTCTACTGTTTACACCTTTTGCCACGCTACCAACTACCTCTTGCATTTTTTCCATGTAAGGAACGAATTGCTTAGAGTTTTGCTCAGCACGGTTTAATTTCGCAGCAGAAACCATCTCCATCGCTTTTGTGATTTGGCTTGTCTTTTTTGTTGAATTAATTTTTGTTTTTATATCGCGTAATGATGCCACAGGTTTTCACCACCTTTTGGTAAACAGTTAAATGAAGGACGAGCTAATGCCCGATCCTTCAAATCCAGATATTTAAATCGCCTTCTTATTTAGAAGCAATAAAGTTCTTTTTAAAGCTTGTGATTGCAGCGTCAAGGTCAGCTTCGTTTGGTAATTTACCAGTATCACGAATAGCATCTAAAAGACCTTTAGCGTTAACGTCCATCCAAGCTAACATTTCTTCTTCAAAACGAGTAATGTCTTCAACTGCTACGCTGTCTAAGTGGCCACGTGTTAATGCATATAAAGATGTTACTTGTTTTTCTACTTTTAATGGTTTGTGTAAACCTTGTTTAAGGATTTCAACTGTACGAGCACCACGGTTAAGTTTAGCTTGAGTTGCTTTATCTAAGTCTGAACCGAACGCAGCAAATGCTTCAAGCTCACGGAATGACGCTAAGTCAAGACGTAGCGTACCTGCTACTGATTTCATCGCCTTAGTTTGCGCTGAACCACCAACACGTGATACAGAAAGACCTGCATTGATCGCTGGACGTACGCCAGAGAAGAATAAGTCAGACTGTAAGAAGATTTGTCCGTCAGTAATCGAGATTACGTTTGTTGGAATATAAGCTGAGATATCACCAGCTTGTGTTTCAATGAATGGTAATGCAGTTAATGAACCGCCACCTAACTCATCATTTAACTTAGCTGCACGCTCTAATAAGCGAGAGTGTAAGTAGAATACATCCCCTGGATATGCTTCACGACCTGGAGGACGTTTTAATAATAGTGAAAGCTCACGGTAAGCTACCGCTTGTTTTGATAAATCATCGTATACTACTAATACGTGTTTACCATTGTACATAAACTCTTCACCCATTGTTACACCAGCGAAAGGAGCTAAGTATAACATTGGAGCTGGAGATGAAGCAGGTGCAGTTACAACGATTGTGTAATCTAATGCGCCATGCTTACGTAAAGTTTCAACAAGTCCACGAACTGTTGATTCTTTTTGACCGATTGCAACATAGATACAGATCATGTTTTGGTCAGCTTGGTTAAGGATTGTATCGATAGCAACAGCTGTTTTACCAGTTTGACGGTCACCGATAATTAACTCACGTTGACCACGTCCGATTGGTACAAGAGCGTCGATCGCTTTGATACCTGTTTGTAATGGCTCATGTACTGATTTACGTGCCATTACGCCTGGAGCAGCGTTTTCAATTGGACGAGATTTAGTTGTTTCGATTGGGCCTAAACCATCAACTGGTAAACCTAATGAGTTTACTACACGTCCTACTAATGCTTCACCAACTGGAACTTGCATGATGCGTCCAGTACGACGAACTTCGTCGCCTTCTTTAATGCCTGTGTAAGGTCCTAAGATGATAATACCTACGTTGTTTTCTTCTAAGTTTTGTGCTAGTCCCATAACGCCGTTAGAGAACTCAACTAGCTCTCCAGACATACATTGGTCAAGACCATGAGCACGAGCGATACCGTCACCAACTTGGATAACTGTACCAACATCACTAACTTCTATTTCAGTTTGGTAATTTTCGATTTGCTTTTTAATCAGCGCACTGATTTCTTCAGCTTTGATGCTCATGCATTTCACCCCTATCTACAAACTATTTTGCGATTAATTCACGTTCAATTCGAACAAGTTTATTTTTTAAACTGCCGTCAAAAATACGGTTTCCAACACGAACTTTATAACCACCAATTAAAGATGGGTCAATTTCGTTTTTCAAACGTATTGAGTTTTTACCTAATTTAGAAGCGAATAACGCTCCAATTTTATCTAGTTCTTCAGAAGACATTGCCTTCACAGAGTAAACTGTTGCATCTGCAATATTACGAGTTTCATTCGCAATTTTTACATATTCAGTCACTAAGTTAGAAATAGTGCTCATACGTCCACGATCAACTAATAAGCATACTAGATTTAATACCGTTTCAGAGATTGAAGCAAACGTGTCGTTTAGGACAGACTTTTTGCTTTCTTTTGTGATACCAGGGTGTTGTAAAAACTTATTTAATTCTAAGTTTTCTACATACTCCTTTTTCACTACTTGTAAGTCATGTTCAACAGTTTCTACTAAGTTTTGTTCAGTTGCTAATTCAAAAAGAGCGTTTGCGTAGCGTTTTGCAACTAATTCGTTACTCATTTAGCTTCGCCTACTTCTTTAAGATATTGATCAAAAATAGCAGATTGGTCTTCAGACTTCACTTCTTTTTCAAGTACTTTAGAAGCAATTAATACAGATAATGAAGCAACTTGTTGTTGAACTGATTGTACTGCAAGCTCTTTTTCACGTGTAATTTCACGTTTAGCGCTTTCTTTCAAGTTTTCAGCTTCTGCTTTTGCTGCGGCAACGATTTCTTCACGTTGTACGTCAGCTTGCTTTCTAGCTTTCTCAAGAAGCTCACGAGCTTCAGTTCGAGCAGCAACTAACTCTTGCTTTTGCTCTTCAACTAGTTTCATTGCATCAGCGTTGTTTTTCTCAGCTGAGTCTAATTGATTAGCGATGTGATCTTCACGTTGTTTCATAATTCCCATTACAGGTCCTAATGCATACTTACGTAATAAAGCAAGTAGGATTAAGAAGATTACTAATTGAAACGCTACATCGCCCCAAGGTATACCATGTCCGTTTGCTTCACCGATTACGAATAATGAACCGTTTAACACAAGCCTTCACTCCCTTCGAGGGTATCATTTAATAATTTTTCTTTTTTTATAACATAGCCTAGGACTCTTACCGACCTTAGCTTTACTTTCAAAATTCAATCTTTACAACAAAAGTGTCATAAAGTAATGGCGAAGTAAATGTGAACACAAACTTCGCCATTTTTTAACTGCTTGTATAAAATCTTAAGCTTTACCAAATGCCATGAATGCGATAACTACCGCGATGATTGGAAGTGCCTCAACTAATGCAACCCCGATGAACATTAAAGTTTGAAGAGTTGAACGTAATTCTGGTTGACGAGCAACACCTTCTACTGTACGTGATACAATTAAACCGTTACCAATACCTGCACCTAGTGCACCTAAACCTATTGCGATTGCCGCTGCGATTAAAGCCATTTTAAATTTCCTCCTTCTTAATCATAAGAAATATATTTTTTTTTATAATTTTTATCTAACTACCAATTTTAATGAGCAGATTAATGCTCGTCCGCCACTTTATGTGACAAGTAAACCATTGTTAACATTACGAAGATAAACGCTTGGATTGAACCAACGAATACAGAGAATCCCTGCCATACGATCATTGGTATTGCCGCTGCAATTGTCCAAAGAACGCCTTCTCCTGCGCTTGCTGCATAAGCATGTGTACCCATTGTTGCAAGTAAACCTAGTAAGATTTCCCCCGCGTAAATGTTACCGTAAAGTCGAAGACCTAGCGTTAATGTGTTTGCTAATTCTTCAATAATTTTTAATGGGAATAAGAATGGCATTGGTTGGAAGAATGTTTTACCATACGCTCCAAAACCGCGCATCTTAATACCATAATAATGTGATAAACCAACTATAAAGATTGCTAATGATAAAGTAATGACTGGGTCTGATGTAGGTGATTTCCAAACTGAGTTTCCATCGAATGAGATATCGAATGGTAGACCTAACATATTTGAAACAAATATGTACATAAGTAATGTCACACCTAGTGTAAGGAAGCGACCACCAGTTTCCCAATCCATTGTACTGTTGATAATCCCTTTAACGAAATCTATAACCCACTCTAAAAAGTTTTGCTTTCCTGATGGGCGTAATTGTAGACTTCTTGCGCATGTAACTGCGATGATAAAGACGATTACTGCAGCAATGGTAGTCATTAGAACATTTGTTAACGTAAAATCTAAACCAATAAATTTAAAACCATAAGTGCCGTGTTCCAATTTATTCACCTCTCTTCCTTGCAAAAGACGTTTGTTGTAATGCAAAATGTATCATAATGACAAGATGTCCTGTCATTAGTCCCGCAGTTAGTGCCGGTATGCTCACAAAATTTTCATACCGAAGCGCGATGACCATAGCTAGAGCCACCGCTGAAAGACAAATTACAGTACCTAAAGATCGAACTTTTTGTTGCTTTAAAACTCGGTCAAAGAAGGTATTTATCTTTCTGTGTAGAATCCATATACAATAAAAGCTAGTTACTGTTCCGAGAATATAGCCTGTGAATATTGTTTTATAGTCGGTAAATGCCCAACCTAAAACAGCTAAAGCAATGATATACAACATATCTCGTGTGAATCGTCTAAAATTATCTTTTTGCATGTAACTAGTCCCCTGGTGTGAATTGCTTAACTAATTTAAGCGTGCCATAGATTCCAGTAAATAATCCTAACAGTAAAAAGATGATCATAAATACTGGTACTGGCCAATTAAAAAATGAATCAATCCATCTTCCTAAAAAGATGCCTATGAGAATAGAACCGACAAGCTGAGCTAGAATGGAAGACATGAGTGCCATTGCTTTAAGAGGATGTTGATTGTTGTTTTTCATACAAAATCCCTCCATGTCAATTTTCATTCTCAAAAAATTGCCAAAAGTCTTATCATGGTTAATTCTACAACAAATTTTTGCTAAAATCTCTAAACATTGAAAACGTTCACAAATTGTTCACAAAACGTTCACAAAACGTTCAAAAAATTTTAATAACATAGTATTTACATACAATGAAAACCCTTTTAAACATTCATGTTAAGCATACAATATGTTACAAAAATGTGTCAATTACCTAAATTAAAAAACTATTAAAAATTACTTACCAATTTTTAGTCTTCAACATAAATTTTCGCTACATTGACGTAAGATTCCGTTGCACTTTCATATTGTTTACGTTTATAAAAGATCACAAACTTATAAATTCCACTTTTTGGAAAGTCTTTTAAAACTAATTCCTTTTTGATAATTCCCCTTTTACTATTCTCCTGTTCATCAATTACACCTAACAAACGGAATGTTTCTGATTCAAAAACAGCAATTTTGTATTCCTCAACCTTACTTGGTAAATAAAGTTCATATTTATAGCGATTTTTACCTTTTACTCTTCCAAAGTGAAATCCCATTACTGACGGAAAGTTCGGTTCTCCTTGAAGTAATAAAAACGGCATTCTTAGATTTTCATCATCATTTGTACTAAACGTAATTGCCCCATCATAAAATCCATCTCTTAATACTTTCGTATCTACTGTTGCAGTAAGATTAATCTTTTTGCTAGTGTGCGCTGGAATTGTAAAAGGCTTAGGTAATACCCATTGTATTCCAGTGGCTGGCTGATTATTTATAGCTGTAACTTGTTTTGGCATATTTGATTTATTAGAAATTCTTACGACAAAATCTTTCTTTACTTGTAAATCTGTTTTTCTCGTTACTCCTAAAGATAAAGACGTCGGGAATAATGTTGTCTCAGTCTCTAGTGCTTTTTCAATATCTAATCTTCCAGCCCCTTGTTCGTACGCATGATACATCTTTTTATTATTCTTATATAATGGTGTTGCTGTATTGACTAGCACACTTTTTAAATCCTCCATGCTCCAATCTGGGTGCAATTGTTTTACTAGAGCGGCTGCTCCTGCAACGTGTGGACTTGCCATACTCGTCCCTTGAAGTGCTAAATACCCACCCGGAATTGTACTTTTTATTTGTACACCTGGAGCTAATAAATCGGGTTTCATTTGCCAAGTACCTGTTACTGGTCCTCTAGAGCTGAAATCCGCTAGAATATCAACCTTCTTTTCATGTCCAGTTTTAGCTTCCACTTTATTTTTTTCAATGATTTTCTTAATCATTAAGCCTTCTTTTCTTGAAATAGTCGCAGCTGGAACAGTAAATTTACCTTTAATTTGTCCGATGAAATTCCCATCAATATTATTAAAGACAATAACAGCTTTAGCACCAGCATCTTGAGCATTTTTTACTTTATCAGTGAATGTGATTTTTCCTCTTTCAAGCAAGACAATTTTGTCTTTTACTCTTTTTAAATCACGCTTTTCCCCATATTTCTTAAATACAAATCGTCCATTTAAACCTTTAATCCATTTAGCAGATCCGATCATAGGGCTAATAATTGTCTCTTTATTTTTTACATGTATAGATGGAAAAAGAACAGGTGGATAGCTCGCACCAACTGTTAAAGCCTTTGATGCAGTTGCAGGAGAACCGACAGTCCATAATCCTGGTCCAGAATTTCCTGCAGCTGTAATTGCAAGTACACCCTTCTCTACTGCCTTATCTAACGCAATACTTGTCGGCCAGTCTGGTCCGTTGACATCATTACCAAGAGATAAATTAATAATATCTACTTTATCCTTCACTGCTCGCTCAATTGCAGCCATAACCGTTTCAGATGTACCAACGCCACCAGGGCCAAGAGCACGGTATGCATAGATGGTTGCCTTAGGGGCAACGCCTTTTCTTTTTCCATTAGCAGCTATTACACCAGCTACATGAGTACCATGAAATGTACTTTTTTCTTCAAGTTTAGTTTCCATTGGGTCTTTATCTAAATCAATCGTATCGTAACCGCCACCATAATTTGATTTCAAATCAGGATGTCTGTAGTCTACACCAGTATCGATTACTCCTACCTTAACGCCTTCACCCGTAATCTTTCTTCCCCTTTGATCCTTATATAATTGAGCTTCGTCTGCTCCAATAAAAGGGATGCTATCTTCTAAATGAGCTCTGTAAGTTGTAACAAAATGCATATCCTTTACTAACGGCATTTTAGCTAACTGTGATAACTCTTCTAGAGAACCCGATACTGAAAAACCATAGTACGTTTCAGTGTATTGTTGCCTTACGGTTACATTCGGGAAACGTTCAGCAATATATTTTATCGCCTGTGTAATCATTCCATCTTTAACCGAAATTAAAGCTACTTGTTTTTGTTGTTCATGTGCATTTACATAAACATCTTTAAATGGAAATAGTAAAAAAACTAGACAAATAATTATTTTAAGAAAGTAATTTTTCATTCAATGCAGGTTCTCCTTTATATAAGATATTTTCTTTTTAGCTTTCTCACTAATCGTTCAATCATGTATAAAAAGGTAATTTTCTCTAGAACCTACAAAGTTTTCAAAATAAAAAAAGACTAACTCTAGGTAAAGCATTAAGCTTCCCTAAAAGTTAGTCTTTTGTATTATCATTAATTTTTTAATTCGGGTTGGTTAAACAACTGGAATTTTTTATTTGTAACATACGCTTTAACTTCATGGATAATAAAATACAATATTGATGCTCCTAAAACTACGATCCATGCATTTGAAATTACTGTCTCCTGCCAAATCCCTAAAAGCATAAAAAATGCAGGAAGAGTAATTGTAGTCCAAGATTGAATCATTGCAACGATCCCTGTATATCGTTCTATTTTCTTACCTAATACTAGGCCAGCAAAGAATAGATACCATAAATATGCCCACATAACCCATAATAGTCCGCCTACAACATCATGAATTATAGCGAAGTTCACGAAAGCCCAAAGTACAGACATGATAGATACCCAAAGGGAGAACCAGCCTAAGCCTGTTCCATTAAAACCTTTAAGATTTGTAAATCCATTATATAAATAAGTAATACCAAAAAAGAAAATACTTGCCGTATTAAATAATTCCCACTTACCAGCACCTAAATGCATTAATAAGTAGATAGGAAAAACGATTTGTAATGTACCAACAAATAAGTTTAATAATGCTGCACTTTTAGCATTCGCTTTATTTAATAAAACAAGACTATTTAAAAACAGAGTTGCACCAGATAATAGTAAACCTACAGCTCCCATAGTGACTTGTTAAAAAGAAAATTGTTAAAAATTCACTTTTTAACTCAACCCTCCTACTTTAAGATTAGAAAAAAAAATACAAGCGCCTGATCTAAGTCAAACGCTTGGATTAAATTATTTTAAAACGATCCCTACGATAATTGCCGTTAAAACACTTACTAACGTTGCACCAAATAATAATTTTAAACCGAAACGAGCGACAACATTACCTTGTTTTTCATGTAAACCTTTAACCGCACCTGCAATAATACCAATTGATGAGAAGTTAGCAAATGATACAAGGAATACTGATACAATTCCTAATGTACGAGTTGAGAATTCTTTACCTTGTTTTGCTAAATCCATCATTGCAACGAACTCGTTTGAAACAAGTTTTGTTGCCATAATACTACCTGCATCAACCGCTTCTTTAAATGGTACACCCATAATGAATGCGAATGGAGCAAATACATAACCTAAAATTCCTTGGAATGAGATTCCAAAAATCATATCAAAAATATTATTGATCCCACCAATTAATGCAACAAATCCAATTAACATTGCTGCAACGATGATTGCTACTTTGAAACCATCTAAAATATACTCACCAAGCATTTCGAAGAACGTTTGTTTTTCTTCTTCTTGTACCGTTAAGATATCCTCTTCAGCTGAAACAGTGTAAGGATTGATGATTGATGAAATAATAAATCCACCAAATAAGTTTAAGACAATTGCTGTTACGACATATTTTGGTTCAACCATAGTCATATATGCGCCTACGATAGACATAGATACTGTTGACATTGCTGATGCACAAAGTGTATATAAACGATTTTTAGGTAAATGACCTAATTGTTTTTTTACTGAAATAAAAACTTCAGATTGTCCTAAAATTGCAGATGCAACTGCATTGTAAGACTCTAATTTACCCATACCATTGATTTTGCTTAAGATTAACCCAATGTATTTAATAACAAACGGTAAAATCTTTGTATATTGTAAAATACCAATTAAAGCAGAAATGAATACGATTGGTAATAATACACCTGTGAAGAAAGGAAATGCACCTTCATTTGCCATTCCGCCAAATACGAAATTAACCCCTTCAGCAGCGTATTCTAATAACTTTCCAAATCCGTTAGAAATCCCTTTAATTAATACTAAACCAACTTCTGTATTTAATAATAAGAATGCTAAGATGATTTGTAGAACGACCATAATTACGACTGGACGGTATTTAATGTTTTTACGATCACTACTAGCGATGAAAGCAAGACCGAAAACAACTAGTAATCCAACAAGAGCTATAATATATTTCATGTTTCTCCCCCGAAAATCCAATAAATTTATTTTTATTTAATATAAGCGCTTTCAAAACGAACACAACTTTTTATTTGTTGGATGTCAGACATCATATAGAAGTTAGATGTCAGACAAGGATTAACCTTGTAAATCTTTTGAACTAAATGACCCAGGAAGTAATTCCTTAACAGTTGTTTCAGCGATGTCACCTTTTAAGTTAGTTAAGTATACTTTTGTATTTTCATCACTAAATTCTGCGATTACTTGTCTACATGCTCCACATGGTGAAATTGGACCTTCAGTGTCCCCTACTATTGCGATTGATTCGATCTTTGCTGAACCGTTACCTGCAGCTACCGCACTAAATATAGCAGTTCTTTCTGCACAATTTGTTAGTCCATAAGAAGCATTTTCAACGTTACAACCTGTGTAGACGGTTTGATTATTCAATAAAATTGCTGCACCTACTTTGAATTTTGAGTAAGGAGCGTATGCGTTTTCACGAGCCTTTAAAGCTTCGTTGATTAATGATTGTGTATTCATATTTATCACCCTTTAACGAATTGTTAGGTAATTCTTTATTAAAGTGTGTGAGTTTTGTCTTCGCTTTACCATATTACCAACGTAAGAGCTAAAGAGCAATAACTCACTCACTTTTTTTTATTTTAAAATTATTTTGAAATTAATAAGCTGTGTTTGCTTCTTCACCTTGAACAATTTTAACGCCTGAGCTTGTTCCGATACGGTTTGCACCAGCAGCTACTACATTTTCTACGTCTTTTAAGTTACGAACACCACCAGAAGCTTTAACGCCTACGTTTTCTCCAACAGTTTTACGCATTAATGTAACGTCTTCTACAGTTGCTCCACCAGTTGAGAATCCTGTTGATGTTTTTACAAAGTCAGCACCAGCTTTAACTGATAATTCACATGCTCTAACTTTTTCTTCATCAGTTAAAAGACAAGTCTCAATAATTACTTTTACTAAAGCTTTACCTTTAGCAGCTTCAACAACTGCACGTACATCTCTTTCAACTAATTCGTCATTTTTTTCTTTTAATGCGGAAATATTGATAACCATATCAACTTCCTCAGCACCATTTTCAATTGCGTTTGTAGTTTCGAATGCTTTTACTTCAGGTGTGTTTGCTCCTAGAGGGAAACCAATTACCGTACAAACCTTTACAGAAGAATCCTTTAATAATTCACTTGCATAAGAAACCCAAGTAGGATTGATACAAACTGATGCAAAGCTAAATTCTTTTGCTTCTTCAGCTAGTTTTGCAATTTCTTCTCTTTTTGCGTCAGCTCGTAATAATGTGTGATCTACTAATTTTGCGTAATTCATATATAGTCGCTCCCTTAATGGTTTTATTATAAAAAAATGTTTATTTACTAAGTTACTTTGAATATGTCTTTACTATAACACCGCTATGAAATTTTGTAAAATACAATTTGAACTTATGTTCAATGATAATTTTTCCTATTAAATAAAAAAAGAGGCTGTCTCCTAAGTCAGGTTAACTGACACAAAAGACGCCTCTTTTTAATTGTAAAAATATCTGATATCGAGGGTTAACGTTACCTCTTTCTATCCCTGCTCTAGCAATCTTTTTGCAGTAAATTGATCAGTTATTAATACGTTTGCATATTTACCCATTAAAGCACCGTGAATAGCGTTTATTTTTCTTTCTCCACCTGCGACTAAAATAGACTTCTCTTTACTTCTTAGCTCATCTAACTCAATTCCAATCGTTCGTCGATCAAGAAGTTCAGAATAAATATTTCCTTCTTTATCAAAAAAACGTGAGCAAATGTCTCCAACAGCAAATGTTTGCAAGTCCGTCTCTTCCTTCTCGTTTAAGTAGCCAACTCTAAATAACAGAGCATCTTTTTTAACAGTTCCTACAGTAAAAATTGCAACATTTGATTGTTTTCCCAAATCGATTAATCGACCAATATGGCGATCTTCCTCGACCATTTGTTTTACTTGTGGATTATCAAAAATAACTGGTAGTGGTAAATATCTTGGAACGGTGTTAAATGCTTCGGCAAACAAATTGACCGTTTCAGATGCATAAGTATTCGTTTTAGAGTAACTTACTCCACCGTTTAGCTGAATTACTTCTACACCCTTTACTTGTTTATTACTTAACTTCGTTGCAATATGATACATCGTTGTTCCCCAAGTTACTCCTACAACGTCACCATCATGGACTAAATCTACTAACACATCCGCAGCTTTTTTAGTGATAGTTTGCAAAACTTCATTGTAGTCATCAATTGGTGAATAGCAAACCTCAACAGTTTGTAAATTATATTTCTTCTTTAACTCTCGGGCTAAATCTTGATTACCTTCTAAGGGGTCAATAATTTCAATGCGTACATATCCCAATTCCTTTGCTTGTTGAAGTAATCTAGATACAGTTGGACGAGAGATTCCTAATTGTGTCGCGATCTCTTGTTGACTAAAGTCAGAATCATAGTATAGTCGTGCTGCATCTATTATTAACCTTTGTTTTTCGAGTGACATTCCCTAATCCCCTTTAACTTACCAATCCTTATTTCACGTTCAAATTTTTAATTATTATACCCCTTTTAATAGAAAGAAAACTCGTTGACTGACGAGCCTTTTAGGCGAAGGTAGACGATCAGTTGCATTTATACTCAATTCCTAAAAATGGTGACTACGTCGAATAAATAAGTTACCTAGCTGCAAATTTATACTTTCTTAATGTGAAAAAAGCTCTCCTATGCTAGGAAAGCTTTAAAAAATGTAAATTACTTTGTACCGAATAAACGATCTCCAGCGTCGCCAAGACCAGGAACAATATAACCATGATCATTTAATTTTTCATCAAGGGCTGCTATGTAAATGTCCACATCTGGATGTGCTTTTTGTAAAACTTCAACACCTTCTGGAGCTGCAATTAAGCACATAAACTTAATATTTTTAGCACCTCGTGTTTTTAAAGAGTTGATTGCTTCAACTGCTGATCCACCTGTCGCAAGCATTGGATCAATCACAATGAAGTCACGCTCTTCTACATCCGTAGGAAGTTTAACATAATATTCAACCGGTTTTAAAGTCTCAGGATCGCGGTACAATCCAACATGTCCAACCTTAGCTGCAGGAACTAATTGAAGGAAGCCATCAACCATTCCTAAACCTGCACGTAAAATTGGTACAATCCCTAATTTTTTACCAGCAATAACTTTCGCCTTTGCAGTTGCTACTGGTGTTTGGATTTCCACTTCCTGTAATGGTAGATCGCGTGTGATTTCAAATGCCATTAAGCCTGCAACCTCATCAACTAGTGCACGAAATTCTTTTGTTCCAGTGTCTTTTCTACGAATTAAAGAAACTTTATGCTGAATTAACGGATGATCAAAAACGTATACTTTACTCACTTTTATCGCTCCTTGCAAATACTTAGTAATTTATTATTCTTAAAAAGAATACCGAAAGCGGTTAAATAATTCAAGCCACATCTTACAATCGCTTAGAATTAATTTAGATCTTTTTACAATCAAACTTCAATATTTCCTATTTTTACTAATCTAATTGCTATTTTGACCCATTTTGGATAAAAAACTCCTTTTCCACATTATTAAAAGACAGAGAAGTATTTATCTTAAACGCAAAGAGAGAACCAATTGGTTCCCTCTTTTTGTGTATAGTTAAGATGCTTTACTTAAATTATGATCTGGTACTTTTGGAGTGAAAGAATTTTTTTTATTAAAAAACTTGCTAATATAATGATCTAATCCGATACGTCCTGCATTTGAACCAGCAATTATAATAAAGATTCCTAATAATACCATTTGTGGATTTGTGCTAGTTGTACCACTAAACATAAATGCGAAGTTCATCATTAAACCAAAGAACATTGCTGTTTTTGTAAAACATCCAAGAATAAGTCCAAGTCCGATTGCGAATTCTCCAATAGGTACTAAAAAGTTAAATAAATTGATGTTTGGTATTGCAAAGTTTGTAAGGAAGTCTGCCCACCAGCCTTGAACTGCTGGATGTTCACCTGAGGCACTTTTAACTGCAAATCCTAAAAATCCTGAAGCATCGAATCCGCCAGCTGTTAACTTACCCCAACCTGCATGAATCCACTCATAACCTAAATAAAGACGAATAATAGTTAAGAAACCAGATGCAATTTTATTAGTTCTTAAAAAATTAATAAACATAAATTTTTGCCTCCGTTTTAATAGTTTTTAATTGCTGTTTACATGAGTTATTGTACTCCATTTCAAATAGCTAATGTGAAGTTTTTCACAAGTTTAAATGAACTTTTTGTGAACTTTATCACAAACTTTTAAAAAAATAAGGCTATCTTTAGGATTACTGCACCTTCAATGTTGAAAATGCAGTTCTAAAGATAGCTTACTTTATACTTTATTTATTAAAACGTAGGATATAATTCGTATTTGCTAGATAAAGCATTAACTCGATTACGAGATGCTTCTAGTACTTCTTGATTTTCGTGGTTTTTTAATGTTTCAGCAATGATTGATGCAATTTCATCCATATCTTCTAAAGTAAATCCTCTTGAAGTTACAGCAGCAGTACCGATACGGATACCACTTGTTACAAATGGACTTGCTGGATCAAATGGAATTGTATTTTTGTTACATGTAATACCAACTTCATCTAATACGTGCTCAGCAACTTTACCAGTTAACTCTAATGAACGAACGTCAATTAAAATTAAGTGATTATCTGTGCCACCAGATACTAAATTTAAACCGTGAGATTTTAAGCCTTCTGCTAAACGAGCAGCGTTATCGATGATCGCTTGTGCATACTTTTTAAAATCTTCTTGTAATGCTTCACCAAATGCTACAGCTTTTGCTGCAATTACGTGCATTAATGGTCCACCTTGAATTCCAGGGAAGATTGATTTATCAATCGCTTTTGCGAATTCTTCTTTACATAAAATCATACCACCACGTGGTCCACGTAATGTTTTATGAGTAGTTGTTGTAACAAAATCAGCATATGGAACTGGATTTTGATGAAGACCTGTTGCCACTAAACCAGCGATATGTGCCATATCAACCATTAAGTAAGCTCCAACTTCATCTGCAATTTCTCTGAATTTTTTAAAGTCAATTGCTCTTGGATAAGCACTTGCACCAGCTACAATTAATTTAGGCTTATGTGCTTTAGCTTTTTCTAATACATCTTCATAGTTAATTACTTGAGTTTCTGGATCTACTCCATACTCAACGAAGTTATATTGTACCCCACTGAAGTTTACTGGACTTCCGTGAGTTAAATGACCACCATGTGATAAATTCATACCTAATACTGTATCACCATGTTTTAAAATAGTGAAATAAACTGCCATATTCGCTTGAGCACCTGAATGAGGTTGAACATTTACGTGTTCTGCTCCGAATATTTCTTTTGCACGGTCTCTTGCAATGTTTTCTGTGATATCAACATATTCACAACCGCCATAGTATCGTTTGCTTGGATATCCTTCAGCATATTTATTTGTTAATACTGAACCTTGGGCTTCCATTACTGCTTCGCTTACAAAGTTTTCAGAAGCAATTAACTCGATTTTAGTACGCTGTCTACCTAACTCTAACTGTATTGCCTCATACAATGATGGATCTTGCTTTTTTAAATTTTCCACAGTTATATCCCCCTTTTTGTAAAACACGAACATTAATAGTATAAATTTACTATATTATTCGATAAAACGACCGAATTCCTTTCTATTTTACCATGTTTTGCATTGAAAATGAAAGATATATCTTTCAAATAACTAACATTTAACTATTCTATTATATTAAAAAACGTTTTATTTCAAGTCTTCATTTATTGAGTAAACCGCACGTGCTCCACCAATCAACTTAGGACGAGTCTTTGCCGCCGTTATATGAGCTTGTCCAACTTGTTTAATACTTGTTCTTAAAGGAACTGCCACATGCTTTAAATGCATACCGATTAAAGTGTCGCCAATATCAATCCCTGCATCCGCTTTAATGTGTTCAACAATTACAGCCTGATCCAAATGTCTAAATGCGAATGAAGCAAGCGCTCCTCCTGCGGTACGAACTGGTATCACAGTTACTTCGTCGAGTTGTAAACTTTTTGCCGTCTTGCTTTGAACAACTAATGCTCTGTTCAAATGTTCACAGCATTGAAATGCTAATTGTACCCCTGTTTCATCTTGAAAAGCCTTAATCTCATTAAATAAAACTTCTGCTACTTCTATTGTTCCTGAAGTTCCAATTCTTTGTCCACTAACCTCACTAGTGCTACATCCAATGACTAAAACATGGTCACTTGTAAAATTTACATGATCATTTAGCTCGTTTAATAATGATTTTATTTGCTCGGCTACTAATCTTAACTCTTCATTCATTTGTTTTGCTCCTTTCGACTCATTATTAAAAAAGCCGATAATCTTCACATTATGTTTTGGATTAACGGCTTCTAGTTTAGGTTTTATAATTGATGATTTTTTTCGTAGTCTTTTATTTTGTTTACTCGATTTTCATGTCGACCGCCTTCAAACTCAGTCGTTAACCATATTTTTGCGATGTCTCTTGCCAAACCAGGTCCGATTACTCGTTCCCCCATAGCTAGAATATTCGTATCATTATGTTCACGAGTTGCTTTTGCACTGAAAGTATCATGTACTAATGCACATCGAATTCCTTCAACTTTATTTGCGGCAATTGACATGCCAATTCCTGTCCCACAAATTAATATTCCACGGTCAACTTCTCCATTTGCAACTTTTTGTGCAACTGGGAATGCATAATCTGGGTAGTCTACAGATGTACCACACTCACAACCATAATCTTCGTATTCAATACCCATTTCATCCATTAAATTCATGATTTCTTGACGAATATTTAATCCACCATGATCAGATGCTATTGCTACTTTCATTAGATAACCCCCGTATTGATCTCTTTGATTCAATTTTCTTTTGTATTGAATTAACTTCAATTTCTATCTTACACTATTATGTTCAGATTTAGGGCATCTAATTAACATCCAATCACTGATTAAATTAATATTCGTTTGGTTTCTGTACAATCAGTTTTATCAACGCTTCTAATTCACTCAAAGTATTTTCATAAGTTGTTAATGATCCTCCATAAGGGTCAGAAATATCTTTAGCTTGGCCGTTTATATATTCATAAAATGTAAAGATTCTATCCTTATACTGAGGAAACCTAGAAACTAACATTTGTTTATGACTCAATGTCATTGATAAAACTTTCGAAGACCATTCCAAAAGATCTTCATTTACTTGCTGCGAGGAATGATTTGTTTCGATCCCTTTATTTTTTAGTGCCAATATTGCATTTTGAGAAGCAGGGTCGCCTGACATAGCAAATACTCCAGCAGACTTGACCTGATAGAACTCATTACCATGATGTCTTAATAGTGCTTCCGCCATTGGGCTTCTACATGTATTTCCGGTACAAACAAATAATATATTTTCCATCTTAATACCTCACCCTCATTTATCTGAACGTTTTATTTAATCTATTTTACTAAAAAATAAAAGGATGGGGCAATTGTCTCCAATTTTCTCCATCCTTAGCTCTTATTCACCTTATGTATCTTTTAAGAAAAAAATAATAGTTTTATTCCGAAAATCAATAAGAACGAACCACCTAATAGTTCTCCAAATTTTCCGAGTTCCTGTTCTACTCTTCTTCCTAAAAGTAATCCAGCCCAAGTTAAAATTGTACTGATAATACCGATTAGTAAAATGGTTAGCCATGTTTTAGCACCAAATGTTCCTAAGCTAATTCCAACCGAAAAGCTGTCCACACTTACACTAAATGCAAAAAGAAGTAAACCTACTCCTGTCGGTGAATATTTATTTTCTTCTTTACCAAATAAAGTTGCATAAATCATGTGAAAGCCTATTCCCATTAATAAAAATCCGCCAAGTAATACAGCAAATCGTCCCAGATTTTCGGTTAACTCATATCCAATGATCATTCCTAATAAGGGCATTATTACATGAAAGAGTCCGATTACAATGCCGACATTAATGATCTGTTTAAATTTTAGTTGTATAACTCCCATTCCTAACCCAACTGAGAATGCATCTAAACCTAGCGCAGATCCCATAATAGTTAATGTAATTAGTTCATTGATTAATGAGCTACTCATGCTTTCCCCCCTAGGACTTGCTATTAAAAGATATGCAAGTCCTATAAATGATATGAGGGAAATTAATAAAATTTAATTTTAAATTAGGGGCAGGGATCATTGCCTAAAAAAAATAATAGAAGCTCTATTCGGGGCTTTTACTATTATCAAATTTTCGTAAAAGGAGTAGAGTGA
>NZ_NTZO01000281.1 GCF_002559405.1 Bacillus sp. AFS001701
GAGCAGACGGAGCGACAGGAGCAGCAGGAGCAACAGGAGCAACAGGCCCAACAGGAACAATTGCAGCATCTGCACACATATTTAACGTAGGTACTCAAACTATAACAACGGGTAATCCAGTTTCTTTTGATACGAATGGAACCATTTCAGGAACAGATATTACACATGCAGCAGGTTCACCAAATATTGTACTTGCTCAAAATCACATTTATCATGTTATATACACTTTTGTTGGTGATGCATCTGTTTCAGAAGTTTCAGTTCATTTTACGTTAGCAGGAACTGACATTCCAGGAAGTGGATTTACTGATCCAAGTTCCGCAGCTTTAGTAACTGCTTCTCAAGGTTCAGGTAAATTTATTATTAGTACTGTTGGACAAGTCGTACCAACTAACTTAAATATGATTGTTGATAGTACTACAGACATCACTTTCCCGGTTCAAGATGCTAATCATCCAAATATTAGTATTGTTATAATTGAACTGAGCTAATTAAAGTTTTGGAGTCCGTTGTAATAACAACGGACTCATTTTTTATAACAAACAAAGGATGAAATATTTTTTACTAAACATTTTATACTGACAAAATATTCCTTAGGTGAATATGTTAATTAAGGTGATTGACAAATATAAGTTAATTTTTAGGGATATGTTTTATGTGAAAGGAATCATTTATGTTGAAACAGGGAGATTTGAAGAAGGTGTTAAAAGAATGAAAACTAGTATTATTATTTTGACTTATAATCAGCTCGAGGTATCAAAAAAATGCTTTGAAAGTCTTGCGAAATATACAAATGAAGATGAAGTAGAAATTATTGTTATTGATAATGGCTCGACTGATGGAACACGAGAATATTTAAAAAGTAATCCTTCCTTTATTACAATCTTTAATGAGATAAATATGGGGTTTGCTAAAGGTTGTAATCAAGGAATTGAAGTCGCAACAGGTGATAACTTGTTATTTTTAAATAATGATACAATCGTTACAGAAAATTGGTTAGATGCAATGCTTACTCTTTTATATAGTAATGATAAAATTGGCATGGTTGGGCCTGTGAGTAATTATGTAAGTGGATTGCAGCGAATTAATGTTGATTATCAAAATGATCAAGAAATTAATGATTTTTCATTAAGATATTGTGCAAATGTAAAAGGAATGTCTAAGCAAGTATTAAGATTAGTAGGATTTTGTTTATTAGTTAGACGTGAACTAATTGATCGATTAGTAGGATTTGATGAAAGGTTTAAACTAGGTTCATTTGAAGATGATGATATTTGTTTAAGGACTATTTTAGAAGGATATGAATTGCATATTGCATTAGATTCATTTGTTCATCATTATGGGCACATGACATTCAATGGAAATAGTGATATTAACATAAATCACCTATATTTTGAAAATAGAATGAAATATATCGAGAAGTGGGGAAACAAACTAATTGATATTGGTTATCCGAAGACTGAAGTTATTGAAATGGTACCAGGTAACATAAATAATGTATTAGAAATTGGTTGCTTAGCTGGAGCATCAGGTCTAGAAATTAAAAATCTGTACAAATGTGAATTATATGGAACAGAAAGTGATACAGAGTTATCCTCAATTGCATCACAATTTTATAAGAGAATTGATACCATCAGTATTGACGAAGTGCCCCACAGTTACCCTGAGGAGTTTTTTGATCTAATCATAATTGATAATGTTATAAACCATCTTGTAGATCCTTGGAGTTATGTAAAAGAGATCACCAATCTTTTAAAACCATCTGGCTCAATTATTTGTAGAGTTCCAAATGTTTCCCACGGTGAAGTTATCTTTCAATTACTACAAGGCCAATGGAATTATATTCACGCTGGAATATTGAGAAAAGAAAATATTAGATTTTTTACGCCTCAAACAATTAATAGGCTATTTCCTACTGACCAATTTGAAGTAACGACAACAAAGAATGAAACTATAAATGTAGATTTAAATATTAAGTTGTTTTTTGAAGAAGTAGTTCATTTAGCTCATAGCTTTGGAATAAATCTTGAACAACTAACTTCAAATCTTGAAATATATAATATGCTCTTGCTAATAAGAAAAAAATGATTGAAAGGCAGTTGAGGGATCCTCAACTGCCTTCGTTATTTAATCTATTTGCAAAGTACTCTCTATTTGAAAGAATGCTTGGGTGTGTTGGGTAAAAATGATAGGCTAATTCATTGTGCTCATTTGCAAGGCGCAATTCACCTATTCTGTCATAGCATACAGCTAGCTGTAAATGTGGTAGCCAAGTAGTACATGATGGGTTGTGAAGCATCAAGCGATTGTTCACCTTATTTAAGGTTGCTTCTTTATACCAATAAATTGCTGAGTTGAAATTATCTTTCTCAAAAAATGTATAAGCCAATCTACAACATGTTTCTGGATGAGTATTACCATATTTAAGAGCTTTTAATAACCAAGTAGTTTCTAAGTCTCTTAGATTAAACTCGTGATAACAATTAGCAATATAATTACATGCAAGAATATTAAGTTCTTCATATGGCTGATTTAATCTCAAAAATTTTAAAAAATACTTTATTGATTGATCATGTTGATGATCTGAACTTAATTCTTTTGCATAATAAAATAAATCCATTGTTGAAAGTTTGAGTTTGTTTCTTAACATTTGTTCATATATTTGAATATTTTCTTTTGTATTTTGTGTAAAAGGAAGATCTGTAATAACAAGATTAGTAGAAAGTGATTCAGAGGTTTGTTCATTTTCCATATTCGGGGAAAGACTATTTGAACTTAACCTTTTAAATAATCTACTAATTTTTTGTTTACTTTTTACATTCCAGCCGATCTGATAATCGACAGCTACATTATAAACTTCATTGTTTATTAATTGTTTTAGATTAGAAAATGTTAAACGATCATTTTCTAGTAAAACTTCACTATGGTTGAGTAAAAGTATAAAGTCTTTTGTTGCCAATGATTTAGAAAAATTTAATGCATCTATTTCATCCACGCCATCAAATACATGTATTTGGTCTGTATACTGTCTTGCTAGATCAATCGTTCGATCGTGGGAATTCATATCAACGATGATAATTTCATCAACTAAGCTACTAACTGAACTAAGACATCTTTCAATTGTGGCTTCATTATTTTGTACAACCATGCATAAACTGACTGTGATCAAGCTATCACCCTTTTCTATAATGTTGATTTTGTATTAAATGATTATGATATATAATTGTTGATTTACTTAATTAGTAGTTATTAGTAGTTTCCAAATCATCTATTATGTTTACTAAACAGATAGGATCTAGGAAATAAAGTTAGTAGATAGTAAGGGTGAGTTATTGGTCTTTAAAATATGAGCGGAAATACTCTTGGTTGTGAAGAACAGAAGGGTTATTAGGAACATAGCTTGCTGCTATCTCATTATATTTTCTAGCAGTAAGTTGATCGCCTAATCGACTATAGCAAAGACATAACTGTAGATTAGGTAACCAAGTGTAACACGCTTGATTAATAAAAGGACTACTTGTAGGAACATCAACAAGTGTAGCAAGTTTATACCATGAAATAGCACGTGTAAAATCACCTTTGTGAAGATACACAAATCCTAAACGACAGCAGTTTTCTCCACGTGGTCCATCATAAGAAAATGATCTTAGACAACTGCTAATTGCTTTTTCTGATTCGTTTAGATTTAAATAGCAGTCTGCCATTTTTCCACAGGCTTGAATATTATCTTCGTACCAGCCTTTTCCTTCATCAAGAAACAATTCATACCATTCAATTGCCTTTTCGTATAGCTGATGATCTACGCATTCATTAGCATAATAGTATTTGTCACGAGGACTTAATTCATTTCCTGAAGAAATCGCATTTTCATAAATCTTTAAATTACGATCCGAAAACTCTTTGTCTTTTTGATGAATAATTGCGGCATCCGATTGAATAATTTCGCCGTAAACCTCTAAATATTCATGTACGAAACCAATCCATTTAAAGTTTTTTTCTCGCTTAACGATTCGATTCCTTACTGAACTAAAGCTCGGATTACCATTTTCATCGAAAGCTAGATGATATTTCATTCCGACAGCGTCGACATTTTTAGTTAATGATTTTTTTAATTTAAGTAATTTTTTTGCATTTTCATCAGTTATAATATCATCAGCATCTAGCCACATAATATAGTCCTTCGTTGCTTTAGAAAACGCAAAGTTTCTTGCCGCAGAGAAATCATTGATCCAAGTAAAATCGTAAATTAGATTTGTAAACTTTTTAGCTATTTCCTTTGTTTTGTCTGTTGAACCAGTATCAATAATGACAATTTCGTCTACTATATTAGATACAGATGATAAACATCTGGAAAGTACAGCTTCTTCGTTTTTAACAATCATACAAAGACTTAAAGTTATTGGTTTTTTTTTCATGAATTCCACCTCAATTTCTATGTTATTAAGGTTGTCAACAAAAGGTGTCATTCATAAAGTTCAAAAAAAGATTAATGTTGATATTCTACATTAGATATGATTAAATGGAAAAAATGAATATTGAAAATTTTTAGATGAAGAGAGTAATCTTATTTTGATTCTTGTAGAGAGTTGGGGATGGTGGAAGCCTAACAGAGTGAATAAGATGAAGCGCACTTCGGAGAAGCAGTCTGAAATAATAGTAGGACTTTGCCGGGGAAGACCTCGTTAACAAATTTTAAAGTTGGTTCAATATTTTTGAACAATTAGAGTGGTACCGCGGATTAGTTAAACCCGTCTCTTATGATAGAGACGGGTTTTTTATATTTTGGAGAGGATTGATCAGAATGAATTATGTAAATATGTATAGTGAACAAATTGAAAAAGCTTTAAATGGATCACTAACTTTAACTGAAATTAACTTACTAATCGAAAAACCCACTTATGCAGATCAAGGCGATTTAGCATTTCCTTGTTTCCAATTAGCAAAAGCATTAAAAAAATCTCCTGTCATAATTGCAAAGGAAATTGCACCACAGATTAATCATGATTTAATTGAAAAAGTAGAAGCGAACGGCCCGTACGTAAACTGCTTTTTGAATAAAAAGCTTGTAAGTAAGCAAGTAATTGAATTTGTTCTTGGTCAAGGGAATGAATATGGAAATCAAGTAACTGGTGAAGACAAAACGGTTGCGATTGATTGTTCCTCACCAAATATTGCAAAGCCATTTTCGATGGGGCATTTGCGTTCAACAATGATTGGAAATTCAATTTCTAAAATTGCTGAAAAAAATGGGTATAAAGCAATAAAAATTAATCACCTTGGAGACTGGGGAACACAATTTGGGAAATTAATTGTTGCTTATAAACTTTGGGGTAATCAGGACGCAGTAAAAGAAAATCCAATCAAAGAACTTTTAAAATTATATGTTAAATTTCATGAAGAAGTTGAAAAAGAGCCTCAACTTGAGGAAGAAGCTAGAAGTTGGTTTAAGCAATTAGAGGAAAAAAATGAAGAAGCCCTGCACTTATGGAAGTGGTTCCGTGACGAATCTCTTAAAGAATTCATGTTAGTTTATGATTTATTAGGGGTTAACTTTGATAGCTTTAACGGAGAAGCATTTTACAATGATAAAATGGACCGAGTTATTGAACTTCTAGAGCAAAAAAATCTTTTAGTGGAATCTGAAGGTGCCGATGTTGTTGAATTAACTGAAAAGGAATTACCACCATGCTTAATTAGAAAATCTGATGGAGCTACGCTGTATGCTACAAGAGATCTAGCAGCTGCACTTTATCGTAAAGAAACTTACGATTTTGATAAAGCAGTGTATGTTGTAGGTGGTGAACAAGCATTGCATTTTAATCAAGTATTTACAGTTTTGAAAAAAATGGGATATGAATGGGCAAATGAAATGGTACATGTTCCATTCGGTTTAATCCTACAAAACGGTAAAAAAATGTCAACGCGAAAAGGGAAAATTGTTCTTTTAGAAGAGGTAATTGAGGAAGCGATTAGTTTAGCTAGTCAAAATATTGCAGAAAAAAATCCTACATTAAAAAATAAAGAAGAAGTCGCAAAAATGGTTGGCGTCGGTGCAATCATTTTCCAAGATTTAAAAAATGATCGTATGAATAACATCGAATTTTCACTAGATCAGATGCTAAAATTTGAAGGTGAAACAGGGCCATATGTACAATACTCAATTGCGAGAACAAATTCAATTTTAGATAAAGCTTCATCAAAGGATTTAAATAAACAAGATGGGCTAGATGATTCATACAGTTGGGACATTATAAAACATATACTTGAGTTTCCTAACAAAGTTACACGTAGTTTTGAACAATTTGAACCATCTGTGATTGCTAAATATACAATAGATTTGGCACAAAGCTTCAATAAATATTATGGACATACTCATATTCTAACAAATGATGACCAATTAGAGAGTAGATTAGCATTAATTAAAGTCATTTCCATTGTTTTAGAAGAAGGACTAAGATTATTAGGAATTCGTGCTCCAAAAGAAATGTAAAGTAACAGGTATTGAAGAAATTTTTTTCTTCAATACCTGTTTTTTTGGATTTGATTGTAGAACGCGGGAACACAGTCTTTCTAATTATTATTACATATAAATAGTTATGTAAGGATTCGATTAACAATGTATCCAAATGAAAAAGGATTAATGAAGTCTAAGAAAACAAGTGAACCACTCCCACCACTTAGCTAACGCTTGAAGTGGGGGCTTCTCGATTCCGTGACGAAAGCACCCTTTCATCTCCACGAGCGTTACTTCCCACAGTTCCTGCGGTAGATGTCCAACGAATGGAGGTTCTTTCGTTACCTTAGTTATTTTACGAGCGGAAGGGTGACGGGCTTGGTTTTCGCACTATGTCTTATTTGTCCACTCAACATTATATAACTACTTATCAAAGAACAATTCATAAGAAAATCATAGCATATAACCATATGTTTTTCGATCGAAAAAAGGCAATTCATCTCCCACCTACCGTTGGACTAAAGTCCTTCACACGCTTGAGGAAGGAGACTTCTTACCTTATTATGTTAAAAATTAAAAGTATTATTGAAAATGATTATCATTTACATTTATAATGAATTTAAGATATTTAAAGAATAAGGGGAAACGTTCAATGTCGATATTAAATTTTATTAAAAATAGAAGAACGATTAGAGATACAAAAAAGGATCCAATTAATATGGAAGATTTAATGGAGCTACTTGAAGCAGCATCTTATGCTCCTTTCCACAGCAAAGAAGAGCCTTGGCAATTCATAATGGTTTCAGAAGAAAAAGAAAAAGAATATTATGCTTCAAAAATTGTAGATAGCTACGAAAGAATGGAATTAACTGAAACATACACAATTGAGAAAATTAAAAAATCAACAGAATTCTTTAAAACATATATTGTTGACACACCTATGCATTTAATTATAACGACAGACCACTCAGAAAATGAAAAGAAAAATTTAGAAGCGATTGGCGCAACCTGTGCATTTGTTCAAAATTTACAATTAGCAGCTTGGGAAAAAAATATTGGAATGGTATGGAGAACAAATCCTTATATTTTTGATAAACAATTTTACAAAGAGATGGGTATTCCTGAAAATCGAAAAATTTTAGGAGCTCTTCATATCGGTTATATTAATTCAATTCCAAAAGGAACAAAGAAAAGAAAACACCCAAGTGAATGGACTTCAAAGCTTAGTGAAAATATTTCACTTTAAAAAGAGGTTTGATAAACAAAAAAAGAGAGATCGAAAACAATTTTTTCGTCTCTCTTTTTTGTATTTATTAAAACACTTTAGTAGTCCAGTTTTCGCCATTCCATACATCTGTAACTAATCCTTCGTAGAATTCTGGTTCGTGACAGATAATTAAAAGACTTCCTTTGTACTCTTTTAGTGCGCGTTTAAGTTCTTCTTTAGCATCTACATCTAAATGGTTAGTAGGCTCATCGAGTACAAGTAAGTTTGTTTCTTGATTAATTAACTTACATAAACGAACTTTCGCCTTTTCTCCACCACTTAAAACTGCAACCTTACTTTCAATATGTTTAGTCGTTAAACCACATTTTGCAAGTGCAGAACGAACTTCATATTGTGTAAATGATGGGAATTCATCCCAAACTTCATCGATACATGTTTTATTATTATCACTTTTTACTTCTTGTTCGAAGTATCCAATGTGAAGGAATTCACCGCGCTCAACTTCACCAGAAATTGGTTTAATATCACCAAGTAAACTACGCATTAACGTCGTTTTACCAATACCGTTCGCACCAACTAAAGCAATTTTCTGTCCACGTTCCATACGTAGATTTAAAGGTCTTGATAGAGGCTCATCGTAACCAATCACTAAATCTTTTGCTTCAAATATTAATTTACCTGAAGTACGAGCTGGTTTGAAGTTAAATTCTGGTTTTGGCTTTTCACGTGCAAGCTCAATTACATCCATTTTATCAAGTTTCTTTTGGCGAGACATAGCCATATTACGAGTAGAAACACGAGCTTTATTACGAGCAACGAAATCTTTTAGTTCAGAGATTTCTTGTTGTTGACGTTTATATGCTGATTCTAATTGTGATTTTTTCATTTCATGAATTCCTTTGAAATTATCATAATCACCAACATAACGATTTAATTCTTGGTTTTCCATATGATAAATCAAGTTAATTACACTATTTAAAAATGGAATATCATGTGAAATTAAAATAAATGCATTTTCATACTCTTGTAAATAACGCTTTAACCATTCAATATGTTGCTCATCTAAATAGTTAGTAGGCTCATCGAGTAATAAAATATCTGGTTTTTCTAAAAGAAGTTTTGATAGAAGAACCTTTGAACGTTGACCACCAGAAAGTTCTGTTACATCACGGTCAAGTCCGATATCTTCTAAACCTAAACCACGACCAATTTCTTCAACTTTAGCATCAATAATATAAAAATCATTATTTGTTAAAGTATCTTGAAGAACACCTACATCTTCAAGCATTTTCTCCATTTCTTCCGGAGTTGCTTCAGCCATTTTTACATATAAATCATTAATTTCATTTTCCATATCAAACATATATTGGAAAGCACTTTTTAATACGTCACGAATTGTCATACCTGGTTGTAATACAGCATGCTGATCTAAGTAACCTACACGCACTTTTTTAGACCATTCAACCTTACCTTCATCAGGCTGTAATTTTCCAGTAACGATATTCATGAAAGTTGATTTACCTTCACCATTTGCACCAATAAGACCGATATGTTCACCTTTTAATAGACGGAATGATACATCATTAAAAATTGCACGATCACCGAATCCATGGCTTAAGTTTTTTACAGTTAAAATACTCATTGATCGACACCTTTTCTTTATTTTTCATATAATAATGTTCTTAATGAAAGAACGTAATTTAAACAGTCACCATCTAATTATAGTCTGCAACTGGGTAAGTGTTCAACAGTAAATTAAGTTATAACTTAAGGGGAGAGTTATAACCGAAATAAAATAGGGGACTTTTAAAAGAGGAAAAAAAAACCATATGAACCTACTATTCCTATCCCCTTATTTTTGTATTTAATGTATAATTCAGAAGTGTAATAGTCAAAAAGTGGGTTTTCAATGCGTATAAATATAGAATTAGCCATACTCACTATTCGGAGGAGGAAGTTTAATGTTTGGTAAAGTTGCTGCAGATATGCTTGGGTTAAGTGATGTAGGTAGTGTTATTGAACCGAAAAATTATGACAAAGTTGATTCTGACGATTATGTAATGCATGAAGATAATGAAAAAATTTATTTCTTAATTAAATCAAAATCAGATGAGTATTGCTTTACGAATAAAGCTTTAATTCATTTAGACGGTACAAGTGCAATAAGTAAGAAGCGTACACTTCATCGTTATAATTATCACACACATAAAATCACACATGTTTTACTTGAAACAGCTGGTACAATTGATTTAGATGTTGAAATTAAGTTCAACATTGGTGGTAGAGAGTTTTCGATTGATGTTCATAAAAAACATATTGAACAAGTTAAGGATCTATATAAAGCGTTACTAATGATTGCGGAAATTAGTCATGAAAACGAAAAAGCACTAGGATATGCAAAAGAAAGCATCGAAATTGCTTCCACAACATTAGGTCGCGTAACTTCAAATGAAAATAATTTAGTGAACAGTTTTAAAGAAATTAATGAAGCTGCTTTTGAATGGTTAATGAAGTCTAGAGAGCAATACAAAGTTAAAGATTTCGGATCGGTATTTGAGAAGTATATTAATAATTAATTATGTAAAGAGAGGTCTCGTAAGTCAAAGTGCTTATGAGACTTTTTTTGTGCCTTAGATTAGAGAAATGTGATTATAAGGATTCATGAGTAAGTAAAA
>NZ_NTZO01000282.1 GCF_002559405.1 Bacillus sp. AFS001701
TCGGGTTAATAATTGTTCAATAAATATTTTTTATTTATTATCTAAAAATAGTTTTTTAGTTTAGTTCACCAATATTAATAAATCAATAAATCCTCTTGCTGCTTTCCCAATATATTTTTGCTTATGATAGACAATGATTACTTTAAAAATAGAGGGATTTTTAATTCTTATTGCTTTCAATTGTCCATTATTATCAAGATTGAAAAGAGTAGCAAAAAGAATGGAAGCTCCCTTCCCTGCAATCACTGCTTTAATTATCGCCTTGTATCAGTAGTTTCAATCAAAGGCTTGAGTACAATTCCTTTAGAACCAAAACGTCAACTAATCACTGTCTAAAACAGTGACCATTAGGATATAAGATAAGTGGAAAATTTTGAATTTCGTCTAAATCAATTTCGTTTTGATTAGTTAAAACATGATCTGATTGTACAACCATGAAAAATTCTTCTTTATATAAAAATATTTGATTATACTTTTCATCCGGAGGTGTCATAATAGTCAAGGCTAAGTCTAATTTATTTTGTTTTACTTTTTCTAGTACTTCATGAAATTGATAAAACTGAAATTGTACATGAGGATACATAGAATGAAACTCTAATAAAACCGAGGATGCTATATGACTTAGATCACCAGACAAGGCACCTATCACTAATTTTCCTCTATTCATTAATTGAAGTTCTTGAATTTGATTCTTTGCACTAGTAAGCGTATCGTATACTTTTCTACCATGCTCAAATAATATAGTACCTGCTTCAGTATGTGAAATTTTTTACCTATTCGATCAAAAAGAGGAACACCTATTTCATCTTCTAAAATTTTTATTTGGTAACTCAAGGTAGGTTGTCCAATACCTAGCTTTTCTGCTGTTTTTGTAAAGTGCATTTCATCGCAAATTGCCAAAAAATATTCTAATTGTTTCAATTCCATAGTTTTTCACGATCTTTGTCATTTTCATATTCTGTATATGGAACGATTTTTCTTGTTTTTCTTACAATCTGCAAATACTTAATAAC
>NZ_NTZO01000283.1 GCF_002559405.1 Bacillus sp. AFS001701
ATACAAAAACTAGTAGTAATTGAAAAATTTTAAACAACAAAAAAACTTATATCCATTAATACAAAATGGGCATAAGTTTTTAATTTGAGTGAAATATGGTTTCATCGTTTCCAAAAGTCTATTTTTGTATATGCAAAATAATATCCTTTATTAGTATTTAATAACAAGAAATAGCGCAAACGGATTGACAATATTAGTGTTTAACTGTAGAATTTTCTATTTCATTCGTAACAGATACTATTCTTAGACCAAGTTCCTTCAAATTTACGTAAAATTTTATCGATATTTTTATTATCATCTATTTTTTTAAGACAATTCTTCTTAGTAAATGATCTTTTGAATCAAAAGTTACAAGCGAAATGACATTAATCCTAAAATGGTGAAGATAATCAAGTAATCTTGCTAATTGCCCTTCCTTCTCCATACTTGTCATTGAAATTCTTATCCCTCGACAGTCCTTTCCAAGTACTTCTTGAAAAATCTCAATTACGTCATATCTAATAACTAGTCCAACAAAATTTCTCTCATCATCAACTACCGCAATTGATGGATATTTTTTAACGAATTCATTGTATCTTCATATGGTTCATCCGTTTTAACACAGATTGTTTGATGTGTTGCGATTTCACCTACTTTTAGATTCTTAACGTATTCTTCTGTTCGTAATTCACTAAAAAAGCATCTTCTAAAGATCTCTGCTTGTGAAATCATTCCAACATATTTATTTCCTGATAACACAGGAACACTATCAATTTGCTTTTCCAATAGAAGATTAATTGCACATTCTATCGTATCATTAGATAGGATCGTAATTACTTGATGGTTTTGAAGCATTTGATGTTTTGCTAACATACTTTAACACTCCCTTCCCCTCTATTTATAACATAGATAGGAAGTATTACGATCAAAGCGAATTTGTCTAGATTTCGAACTTCAATTCCCTAGTTAACATTATTTATCCACATCAACATTTAAT
The DNA here is from genome assembly GCF_002559405.1 of Bacillus sp. AFS001701. Lineage (GTDB taxonomy): Bacteria > Bacillota > Bacilli > Bacillales > Bacillaceae_G > Gottfriedia. The sequence continues at coordinate 977 of NZ_NTZO01000283.1, forward strand.
GGGATTTTTAATATCTGGCCAGGCGTTACTTCGATCCCATTTAAATGATTTGCATCTTGAATAATTTCTTCGCCATCACGATTACCATAATATTTCATCGAAATAGTAAATAGTGTTTCTCCTCTTTGAACTTCGTGATTAATCTCTTCCACACCTACAGTTTCACTTGAATCTGTTTGGGATTTCACTACATTTTTTATCTCTTTTTTGATTGGAGCTTTTTTCTGAGATTCATTCGTTTTTTGTTTTTTTACATGATCGGTAGCAGCTAATTCAACCTTTTCAAATTTATTTGAAGGAATGATTAAACTTCCTTTTTCAGTAAAAATTTTATCGTATTTACTATGTACAAACTTCACTACTCCAAATGGTAGCATGATAAAGATTATGACTAACGCAGTGATTAAAGGATATTTTATTTTCCACCAAGGCCTTCGTTGATCCTCTTTTATTTTCATTGTTTCACTTCTTGGTGGTAGATTTAACAAATCAACGGCTTTATTTTGATCATTTATTTTCTTATTTTTAAATTTCTTATTTTTATTCTTTCGACTTAAGTCAGCTATACTATTAGTCTGAAGCTCATTTTTCATTCTTTGTCTTCACTTTCCAAACTTAATTTCATATACATTCCTAAAACATAATCTAAGATAAAATGTGCGATAAATACTATCACAATATTATTTGTTTTCAAATATAAGTAACCTAAGAAAAAACTTTCAATTAATACAATTATAAGTAAAATCGGTTTTTTCACATATCGAAAATGAACTAAAGCGAATACAACTGATGCAATAATTAGTCCAAATTTAGCTTGAATAAATCCTCTAAAAAATAATTCTTCTGATAATGCGATTAAAATACAAAGTATCGTCATTTCAGGGACTGAAAGTGACGTAAAGAATCTTTTATTAAATCCACCATCATCTAACAAACGCTCCGGAATCGTATAATTTAATAAGATATTAAATAGGACGAGTGAGAATCCAGCACCGAATCCATATAAATATGTTTTATAACTTTTAAATAAATGTAAATCATCTATAAATTTTTCTGTACCAATAAAAAAAACAATACATAAAATAGCGACTACTAAAATGATTAACTGCGTACCATATACGCTTTTCTTCAAATAGTTAACTGGAATTTCTTGACGGTTTAATTCGCTTTCCATATAGATTCCTCACAGCCCCAATTTATTTCTTAATTCTTGTTCCCATGAAAGTACATTATTATTTTCATATTTCTCATGATAAGTTGAACAATAGTCTTCAAACGATATACCACAAATATTACAGCAATTTTTTGGTCTCTGTACTAATATTTCATCAAAAAGTAAAAGATATTTTTCGCGATAACAAGTGGATGAAGCTAGAAAATCGATCATCGCTTTAAGTTTTAAATATTTTACTTTTTTTCGCTCCGAAATTAACTCTTTAATGGATTCTAATAAGACATTATTTATTTTTTCTAAATGCAAGTTTTCATCAACGATTACATTAAATTTAACCATTTCAGAATGAAGCGTTGTCCACTGTATTTCACTAAATTGAAAAACTGCTTTCCAATTAGACACGAGCGTTTCAGTCAATTTGATTGGATTTTCTTCTAATCTTTTTAAATACGCTAGAAAAGACTCAACTTGATTTACAGAAAGGATTTCGTCATCAATAAGCCTTAGTGGTAATTCATGATCTTCTTCACAAACAATTAGTATCGCAATACTTGGCTCACCATCTCGGCCAGCTCGTCCAATTTCTTGAAGATAATTCTCGATGTTTGAAGGATACTGATAATGAATTACAAACCTTACATTTGACTTATTAATCCCCATACCAAAAGCACTTGTACAAACGATGATATCTATTTGATTTTGAATAAATTGTTGTTGAATTAAAATTCTTTGTTCATGTTCCATGCCACCATGATAATAAGCGACTTTGCAATTTAACTTTTCTCTTATGGTATGTGAAATTTTCTCACAAGCAGCTCTTGTACCACAATAGACGATGCCTGGACCTGTTAATTTAGAAAGATGATTTGTTAAAGACTTGAGCTTTTCCATTTCCGAATCTACTTTCTCAACTTGAATTGCTATGTTCTCTCTGTTAACTGAATTGATATATTTTTGAACATGTTTTAACTGTAAAGTTTCGATAATTTCTTCCCGTACATTTTTGCTAGCTGTAGCAGTTAAAGCTAAAACTGTCGGATTATTTAATTTCCGCTTTATTTCCCCTAAAGTTTTATATTCTGGTCTAAAATCATGCCCCCACTGTGATATACAATGTGCTTCATCAACAACAAATAACGAGATCCTAGACGCAGAAAGCTTTTGTATTAAAAATTGATTTTGTAACATTTCAGGCGAAACAAAAATAAATTTATAGCTGCTAATATTATTAAATAAATATTTTTTTTGCTCAAAACTTCTAAAGCTATTTAGTGCAATAACCCGTTTATCTCCAAATGCTTTAATCTGCTCTACTTGATCCTCCATAAGGGAAAGTAGTGGTGAAACAATTACTACAACGCCTGGCAATAGTAGCCCTGTTAATTGATATAATAATGATTTACCCCCACCTGTAGGGAGCATTGCTAAAACATCCTTCGAGTTTAACAAGTCATTAATAATTTCTTTTTGGTTATTTCGAAAACTTGAATATCCGAATTTTTCGTATAGAAGTTTATTTAGGTCCATGTAAATCACCCATTCTTGCAAGAGTAATACGAATTTGAAAATATGTTACCTCATTTAATAAAGCTTCTTTAATCATTTTTAATTTCCTTGTATTT
>NZ_NTZO01000284.1 GCF_002559405.1 Bacillus sp. AFS001701
ATAATACATAATAAAAAGAGTTGTTTCCATTTAGAGAAACAACTCTTTTTTAATTAAATAAGATGTTCGAATTTTACTCGTTTATTTAAATAGTACATAATTGGTATACCAACAACCATTACTACAAATTCACCAATGGCTGTCGTTAAATAAGTCATTGGGAAAGGTAAATGAAATGCTAGTTTTAATTCGATTGCGATTAAGAACATTGTAATCGTAAAGACAACCGTGTTAACAATCATTCTCGGTATAATACCTTTTATAAATTTTGATGTTGCAATTGTAATTAATAACGAAATAATCGATTGGCCAACACCAAAGACTAAATCATATGCCATTATTGGAGAAAAGAAAAAATTAGCTAATATAACTCCTAAAACTACTCCATATATGTACTTTTTATTAAATACGACTAAGTGGTTAAATATTTCGGATACACGAAACTGTACATTCGTAAACCCGAACGGTTGAATAAAGTACGTAACTGCAATATAAAGTGCAGCAAATACTCCATTAACAGTAATTGTCTTTAACTTCATTTTGTTTCTCCTTAGTTTTTTTTCGTGGGAGGTTCTCGAACCACGTAAAAAATATATTTTTTAAACGTAAGAATAAATATTATACTTATAAATAATTTTAGTCAATAATAATAAAGAAATTAATTATGAAAATAAGTTCAAAAAAATACTTTATAAAAAATATATTATACTGATATAATTAGTGAATCAAAACAATTTATTATTCTTTCAGTTTAAAGTGAAAGGACTGACAAAATGACAATTCCTTCTAATCCATATATATTAGTATTTGGTGTTTCGATATGTGATATTATCGGGTTTACGAAAAAAAATTATCGTCCATATGATTCAAATCCAGGCAGTGTAAAAGTATCGTTTGGTGGTGTTTGCCGTAATATTGCAGAAAATATGGCAAAGATCAACTTAAATACAAAGTTTATTTCAGTCATTGGTGATGATATCAATGGAATTAATATGTTAAATCACGCTATAAATATGAACATAGATATGGAAGACACATTAATTATTAAAGGAGAATCTACCCCAACATATTTAGCCATTTTAAATGAAAGCGGAGAAATGGTTTCTGCGGTAGTAGATTTAGATATCACAAACAATTTTACAAAGGAGTTTATAGACTCCAAAGCAGAGGTTATTCGAAATGCTGAATATATGGTGGTTGACGCGGATAATCCAAGTATTTTAGCGTATTTATTAACAAATTTCCATAATGAAACAAAATTTATTTTAGATCCAGTTTCTGCTTCAAAAGCGTCAAAAATAAAAGATTATATTCAATATTTTCATACGATTAAACCAAATCGACATGAAGCTGAAGTATTGTGTGGATTTGAAATTACTTCTGTTGAAGATGTACGAAAAGCTGGCAGATATTTTAGAGAATTAGGCGTAAAAAATGTTTTCATAAGTTTAGATGCAGAAGGTATTTATTATAATGATGGAATAGAAGAAGGTATTATCCAAGCCGATGGAGTTTCAGTCGTTAATGTAACAGGAGCGGGAGATGCTTTAGTTGCTGGGATCGGATATGGCTATATGAATAATATGAGCATTGTTGATACAGTTAAATATTCGGTTTCAATGTCTTCTATTACAATTTCACATGTCGATACGATTAACCCGAATATGTGTTGTAATGTTGTAGATCACCATATTAATGAACTTAATTGGGTAGAAATGCAATTTTAGTTGAGAACCTTTTATTGGGTTCTTTTTTTGATTAAAAAAAGTGCAAGTAAATTTAGGTAAGGAGCAGATAGATTTGAAATTGCAAATATAATTAGTAAAGCTTAGTGCAAAGAAAAATTAGTGGGTGCAAATAAAGTCTGTGAAACTGCAAATAAATTTGAACTGCAAATAAAACTAATATAACTGCAAATAAGCCAACACTTAACCCCCGAAAAAAAAAACAGCAGATATTAATCAAAAATCTTAATAAATCGAATATCGAATCAAAAGGGTATTGGTTCATAGCAATAAAGATCAACTATCACACGCATACTGAAAAAAGAACCTCGCTGAATGCAAGGTTCTTTCCATCATTAAAGAGAGCGAACTAAAATATCTCGCGCACTTTCTTTATCCAAAATTTTGTAACCACCAACCACTGGTTTTACGAAGGATTTTTCTACTAATTCATCTAAACGTGAGTCGTCAATTTGATAATCTGCTAAACGGTTTGGTGCACCGATTGAGTTCCAAAAACTTCTTAGTGCTTGGATTCCTTCTTCTGCAACTTGCTTTGTTGTTTTTCCTTCTTCAGAAATTCCAAAAACATTTGTTGCTAGCATTTTAATTCTGCCTGGATCATAGTCTAAGCAGTGACTTAACCAGTTAGGGAATATGATCGCTAATCCACCGCCGTGTGGAATATCGTAAATGGCAGATACTGCATGTTCAATTTGATGTGATGCCCAGTCGCCGCCATCTGTACCGTTCAATAACGTATCATTAAATGCTGTTGTTCCAGCGTACATAATTGTTTCACGTAAATCATAGTTTTCTAAATCATTAACAAGTTTACTACCAGCTTCAATTACAGTAATTAATAAACTCTCGATAAAGCGATCAATCATAGGTGTATTGCTAACACGGTGGAAATATTGCTCTAAAGCATGTGACATAATGTCGACAATTCCATAGATTGTTTGATCTAATGGTACAGAGAATGTATAAGAAGGGTCTAAAATTGAAAACTTAGGAAAAACGAATTGGTTACTCCATCCTCTTTTTTCATTTACTTCCATATTAGATATGACTGATGTGCAGTTCATTTCTGAACCAGTTGCAGCTAAAGTTAAAACAGTACCAAATGGAGTTGCACTAGTTGGTTGGGATTTTCTAGTTATAAGATCCCACACATCTCCTTTGTATGGAACGCCAATTGCGATTGCTTTAACACAATCGATTACACTGCCGCCGCCTACTGCTAAAATAAAATCAATTTTGTTATCTCTACAAATTTGAATTCCTTTTTGCACCGTTGTTAGTCTCGGGTTTGGTTCAACGCCAGAAAGTTCAAAAATCGTTTTACCACTTAGTTGGTTCATTACGTCATCATATACGCCATTTTTTTTAATACTGCCGCCACCATAAACGACAAGTATACGATTGTATTCTTGTACATCATTTGCTAATTGTTCAATTTGATTTTTCCCAAACCATAATTTAGTTGGGTTATGTTGTAAAAATGGAATCAAGGTCTTGCTCCTTCTAGTTGTACTTACTTATTTTTTAGTGTAGTGTTTAGCAATTCGGCTTGTTGAATGGCTAATTGATCTACCAATATTGCTCCAGGTGAATTTCCGGTTCCAATAATATAACCTTCAAGTGTTGCTCCAACAAATTCGAAAATATGTTTAAATTGTAAAATTAATGGTAGTGCTTTAATTTTTGGCTGATCGCCACCAACAATTACGACATACATTTTTTTATTTTTCATTTTTTCAGCGAATTGTAGGTCCTTATTACGAAGACTTTGAGACCAACGATCAATAAAGTTTTTCATGTATCCACTCATACCATACCAATATAAAGGTGTTGAAAAAATAATCGTATCATGCTCTAGCATTTCTTTAACAATTTCCTCGTAATCATCATCAATAGGTTGAAAGCCATTTGGCTCGTGTCTTTGGTCATTAATTGCCTTTATATTTTTATGACGTAATTGCACTTCCATCCTGGCAACATCTTTTGTAATGAGATTTGTTAGCTGCTCTGTATTTCCGTTTTCCCTAGAACTACCATGAATGATAAACATATTGTTTCCACTCCTTTTTAAATAAATGATGATTGTAATTATGAATGATAACGCTCCTAAAATAAAGTACGTACTAAAAAGTGCCTATAAAGCTTTTTGAATAATCTAAGTCTATCGAACTAAGTTCGGATTTTTTATGACTGATAAAATAATTGAACTATAAATTATTTGTATGCTATATTTTATGAACCTTTACTGTTGATTGCAAAATCATTGATAGGACAAGAGTTATATTATCCATGATATATAGTGATTTTGAAGTTTTCATTTGTACTAAAAATGTTGAGTAAAATAACTTTATATTTAATTAAATAGTAATTAGCAATGATGGAGGATTTATGAAAGAATATAATATGCCGATTGAAGCAGCGATTGAGGTAATTGGTGGTAAGTGGAAATGTATCATACTTTGCCATTTAGAAACTGGTAAAAAAAGAACAAATGAGCTTAGAAAACTGATGCCTAAAATAACTCAAAAAATGTTGACACAACAGTTAAGAGAGTTAGAAGCGGATGGTCTAATTAATCGTATTGCTTATGATCAAATTCCACCTAAAGTGGAATACGAATTAAATGAATACGGTAAATCAATGAAACCAATTTTGGATCTCTTATGTGCTTGGGGCGGAAATCATATAAAGAAAAGCAAAACGAATTGATACTATCGTTATAAAATTAAGAAACGACAAAAAATTTATTTAATTGAAAATTTATTGAAGGAATTTAAAAAGAAGTGTAGAAATATTTATGTTAGAGACTACTATAATAAATGTAAAATCGATTCATAAAAGGATGATTACATTAATATAGTAGTAAAGGTTGTGTGTTCGTTAGGGAAATTCCCATATATTTCCAAATGGTATTCTTGGCGAATTGTCATCCTTGTTAAGAATTTTTTTTATGCGGTTTATTTGTTTTGTAAGCGTTTACTTAGCGCTCTTACATAGTTTTTTCTTTTCTTTACAAAAATCGTAATTTATAGGGGGAAATTAAAATGAAACAAGATGAATTAAAACAAACAAATACTAGCTATGATGTTTTTCCAGTATCAGATGTGCATCATTTAGAACTATATGTAGGGAACGCGAAACAAACAGCTTATTTCTTCGCAAACACTTTTGGATTTACACCAGTAGCATATTCTGGTTTAGAAACAAAAGTACGTGATAAAGTTTCTTACGTATTAAAAAATGGTACGATCCGTCTAGTGATTACTGGAACTTTAAAAGAAGATTCTAAAATTGCTGACTTCATTAAAAAACATGGCGATGGTGTTAAAGATATCGCTTTATTAGTAGATGATATCGAAGCAGCGTATCAAGGTGCAGTAAGCCGTGGAGCAATTAAAATTTTACCTCCAACTGAAGTTAGCGATGAGTACGGAACAGTTAAAAAAGCTGTAATCGGAACTTATGGTGATACAATTCACACATTAATCGAAAAAGGCGATTACAATGGTCCTTTCTTACCAGGATATAAAGATCGTGCTTTCACAATTCCTGTAAATGAAACAGGACTAATCGCATTAGACCATGTAGTTGGTAACGTTGAAAGAATGGAAGAATGGGTTTCTTATTATGAAAATGTAATGGGATTCCAATCAATGATCCATTTTGATGATGACGATATTAGTACTGAATATTCTGCATTAATGTCAAAAGTTATGACAAATGGAAGCAGAATTAAATTCCCAATTAATGAACCAGCTGAAGGTAAAAAGAAATCACAAATTCAAGAGTACTTAGACTATAACAATGGACCAGGCGTACAACATATTGCTTTATTAACTGAAGATATTGTTGATACAGTTACTAAGCTTAGAGCTCTAGGTGTAGAATTCTTAAAAACACCAGATACGTACTATGATATGTTAACAGAGCGCGTTGGAAAAATTGATGAAGATATTGAGAAATTAAGAGAATTAAAGATTTTAGTTGACCGTGATGATGAAGGGTATTTATTACAAATCTTCACTCGTCCGATCGTTGACCGTCCAACTTTATTTATTGAAATTATTCAACGTAAAGGTGCTAGAGGATTCGGTGATGGAAACTTTAAAGCGTTATTCGAATCAATCGAGCGTGAGCAAGAACTTCGAGGAAATCTATAAGGAGTTGTAACAATGGAAATTAGACCGGATACTTTACCATGGCAAGATGCTTATAAGCTGTTAATTGGTTCAGTGTTGCCTCGTCCCATTGCTTTTGTTTCAACTGTAAACTCAGAAGGTGTAGCGAATGTTGCACCTTTTAGTTTCTTTACAGCGATTTGTGCTGACCCGATGTTAGTGTGCTTTGCACCAATGATTAGAGGGACAGACGGCGAGAAAAAAGACACATTAAAAAATATTGAACAGACGAAACGATTTATTATTAATATTGTAAGCGAAGAAATTTGTGAACAAGTTAATAATGCTGCTGCAGATTTTCCGTATGGAGTAGATGAATTTGAACAAGTTGGTCTTACAAAAGTGGATGGAACAACTGTGCAAGTTCCTCGAGTAAAAGAAAGTTTAGTAGGACTAGAATGTGAGCTTCATGAGCTTCTACATTTTGGTGAAAACAAAGGTGCTGGAAGCTTAGTAATTGGTAAAGTCGTTAATGTTCATATAAATGATGATTTATATGCAGATGGCAAAATCAATACTGAAAAGCTAAATCCAGTTGGTCGCCTTGCTGGCCATTCTTACACTCGTGCTATTTCTGATACTTTTGCAATTGAAAGAAAAAGGTGAAGGTATGAAATTTATAACTTTTCAATATGATGGTAATGAGCGTGCAGGATTATTAGTTGAAGATCAAGTAATCGATCTTAATAAAGCTAGTAATGGCCGAATTCCAGCGGATTTACTAACAATTCTAGAAAACTATGATTTATATAAAAATGAAATAGCAGAAATAACAGGAGAAGGTATTCCACTTTCTTCCGTTCAATTGCGAGCACCATTACCAAAACCACAAAGTATTCGTGACTTTTATGCCTTTGAGGAGCATGTGAAAACTGCTCGCGGCAGAAGAGGTTTAGAGATGATACCTGAGTGGTATGACGTACCAGTTTTCTATTTTACGAATCATCGCGCGGTTATTGGACCTGAAGATTATGTCAGCATTCCAACTAATTGTAAAAAGATGGATTTTGAATTAGAAATCGCTTGTATTATCGGTAAAGAAGGTAAAGATATCCCAGTTGAAGAAGCCGATGATTATATTCTTGGCTATACAATTTTAAATGACTGGAGTGCTAGAGATATTCAAGCACATGAAGTAAAGGTTGGTTTAGGTCCATCAAAAGGTAAGGATTTTGCTACTTCTTTAGGACCTTGCATTGTAACAAAAGATGAAATTGAGAAATTTAGAACAGGGAAAAGCTATGATTTGAAGATGACAGCTGCAGTTAATGGCAAAATCATTTCTAGTGGCAACTTTTCTACAATTTATTATTCCGTTCCAGAATTAATTTCTCATGCTTCAAAAAATGTAACACTATATCCAGGTGATGTGATTGGCTCCGGAACTGTTGGAACAGGCTGTATTTTAGAACTTGGTGAAGAAAAACATCGCTGGTTAGAAGATGGAGACGTTGTTGAGTTAAGCATTACAGGTTTAGGTACATTACGAAATACTGTAAGAAAGTGAGGGGAAGCGTGTGTATTATCGTAGTCTAGGTAAGATTCCAAAGAAAAGACATATTCAATTTCGTAAAGAAGATGGATCATTATACAGAGAGCAGGTAATGGGTACAAAAGGATTTTCAGGTACTCAATCTATTTTATATCATAACCATATGCCTACATCTGTTAGTGAAACATCATTTTATAAATCACTTCAAATCGAATTTGAAGAACAGACATCCCTGCAACACCGCCATATTCGTACAAACAATTTAGAGCGTACAGGTGATGCTTTAGAAGGAAGAGTTTACGTTTTAGGTAACTCTGATCTTTTAATTGCAGTTGCAAACGTAACGGAAGAAAGCAAGCATTTTTATCGAAATGGTGAAGGAGATGAAATGTTCTTTGTCCATTACGGTTCAGGTGAAATCCAAACAATGTTTGGAACAATTACTTACCGTAAAGGGGATTATATCATGATCCCTATTGGAACAATTTACAAAGTAGTTCCAAATGATGATACGAAGTTTTTAATCGTTGAGTCAAATAGCCAATTAACAACGCCAAGACGTTATCGCAATGAATATGGCCAAATGCTTGAGCATAGCCCATTTTGCGAACGTGATTTTAGAGGACCTGAAATCTTAGAGACATATGATGAAAAAGGTGAATTCACTGTTTTAACTAGAGCAAGAGGAAACCTTTATAAACATGTCTTAACACATCATCCATTTGATGTAGTAGGATGGGATGGTTATTTATATCCATGGGCATTTAATATTGAAGATTTCGAACCGATTACAGGAAGAATTCATCAGCCACCACCAGTACATCAAACATTCGAAGGACATAATTTTGTAGTGTGCTCATTTGTTCCAAGGATGTATGATTATCATCCTGAAGCAATTCCGGCACCTTATGTACACAGTAATGTAAACAGTGATGAAGTCCTTTACTATGTAGAAGGAAACTTTATGAGTAGAAAAGGAATCGAACAAGAGTCTATTACATTACATCCATCTGGTATTCCACATGGACCACATCCAGGTAAAACTGAAGGTAGTATTGGAAAGAAAGAAACATTAGAACTAGCAGTTATGATTGATACATTTAGACCACTTTACGTAGTAAAAGAAGCACATCAATATGAAGATCCGGCTTATATGGGTAGTTGGATTGAAAAGTAGAGTCTTTTGATTCTACTTTTTATTTGAATTTGAAACAAGCAATTTTTTCAAGATAACGCAGGCATTATGGAACTAGATAATTTGAAATATTCTTGAAAATAGTACTAGATTAACAGCTTAATAATATGATAAACTGACAACATTATACAAAACTTTGAATAAAAGGAGAAATAAGCATGTACGTGAAACCACAAATTTTGACTCTTCAAGCATACACACCAGGAAAACCAAGTGAAGTAGTCATGCGTGAATATGGTCTAGACAAAGTAGTAAAACTTGCATCAAATGAAAATCCATTCGGATGTTCTCCTAAAGTTTTTGAAGAACTACGTAATGTAGTAAGTAAGTTTGCGATTTATCCAGATGGAGCGACAGAAGAAATTAGTAAGAAACTAGCAAATTTCCTAAATATACAGCCAGATCAATTAATATTCGGAAGTGGTGCTGACGAAGTTATTCAAATGATTAGTCGAGCGTTGCTAACAAAAGAACATAATATTGTACAAGCTTCACAAACTTTTTCACAATATGCTCATCACGCAGTTATTGAAGGTGCTGAAGTTAGACCTGTTCCTTTAGTGAATGGTGTACACGATTTAGATTCAATGCTTGAACAAGTAGATGCGAATACTAAAATTGTTTGGATTTGTAATCCAAATAACCCAACAGGTACATATATTGGAACCCGCAAATTAGTCGAGTTTTTAGAAAAAGTACCAAGCTCTACTTTTGTAGTTGTTGACGAAGCATACGTTGAATATGTATCAGCATCAGATTTCCCTGATACAATCTCATTATTAAATAAATTTGAAAATCTAATCGTATTAAGAACATTTTCAAAAGCATACGGCCTAGCGTCATTCCGAATCGGTTATGGTATCGCAAATAGCAAATTAATCCAAGAATTAAATATTGCTCGACTACCATTCAACACTTCTATGCTATCTCAAGTAGCAGCAATAGCAGCACTTGAAGACCAAGTCTTTATTAAAAACTGTGTTGAACAAAATAAAAAAGGCATGGAACAATACGAAGAGTTTTTCAATAGCTATGGAATTGAATACTATCCATCTCAAGCAAACTTTATATTTGTTCCACTTGAAAACAGCCAAGAAATCTTTAAAGATCTAGAATCAAAAGGATACATTATCCGTGCATTCCCTAATGGAATTCGAATTACAATCGGAACTGCTGCTGAAAATGAAGGACTAATCTTACATTTAAAGCCAGCATTAACGAAAAATACTTCTACAATCTAAGTATTTAGAAAATCGTCATTTTACAAGATGGGGTCCTAAACCATCTACGATATAGCTAAACAAAAAATCCGCTACAATATATTGAGCGGATTTTTTTATTTTATAAAATAGGTGATGATTAAAATAATCAATCACATTATTAAATGACGGAATTTGTCTTAGTATTGTAAATAAATTGTTCTTCTACTACCGTCCACTTTTCCTGCAATTGAGTTAATGGTAATCCATTCAAAACTATTCTTCCCAAATAAACTTAATAATGCATCTTCATTAGATTTTTTATTCGCATATCCATATATTACTCATTCAAATACCGTTAATGTAAATAATTTTTTAGAAAATTATAATCAATGTTCTTTATATAAAATCTTTCCGACATGTTTCAAATGTTTTAACCAATTTTGACTTTATGCGACATATTTGTAAAAGACTGTTTCATAAACAACATATCTACCAAATTTGATTATTGTTCATAAAAGGATTCTATTATAAAATTTGAAATGTAATAAAATACAGGTAGCTACCAAGTAACAC
>NZ_NTZO01000285.1 GCF_002559405.1 Bacillus sp. AFS001701
TAATCTATCATTTTATAAATTTACTAATTTTAAAAAGTAGCGAAATAAATATAAAACTTAAAACAGATAAAAAAAGGAGCAATGTTAATGAGCAAGCGAAATTTTAAGGCTTTTAAAGTAATGTCTACTGCGGCTGTAACATCCTTACTTTTTTCATCATTCACAGTGTTAGCGGAAACAAATAGCAATTCGAATCTGCCAGAAAATCAAATTATCGCAGCTAAAGATCAACCAACTAATCAGGAGAACGTATCAGAACAGCAAGTCCAAAAGCAAGATCATTACCAATATTCACCTAACGATTCAGTACGAGTGATTGTTGAAATGACAGGAGAACCTGTACAAAGTGGCAAAGGAAATGAAACGGAGAAGGAAAAATTAAAGCAATCTCAGCAATTATTGATTCAAGAGATGAAGAAAACGAAAAAGATGAACATTAAAGAGCGTCATCACTTTGTGACAGGTATTAACGGATTTAGTATGGATACAGAATATAAAAACATTAAAGAAATTGAAAAATTACCAGGAGTGGCTAGTGTCCAAATCGCACAAGTCTATCAGCCAGCAGCAAATCCAGGTGCATCCATGGTACAAGCCCAAAAGGTATGGGAAGATTTAGGTTACCACGGTGAAGGTATGCTAGTTGCAGTTGTAGATTCAGGGGTCGACTATAAACACCAAGATCTAACTCTATCTGACCATGGAAAAGAGAAAGCAAAATATAACTCTACTAATATACAAGCCAAATTTGATGAAACAGCCGTAAATGAACGCTGGTATTCAGATAAAGTACCAACTGGCTACGATTGGGCTGACGATGATCAAGATGTTTTCCCTTATGCCAGCTCACATGGTATGCATGTAACAGGAACGATTGGAGCAAATGGTGCTGATGAAACAGACGGAGTAAAAGGAATTGCACCAGACGTGCAAATACTAGCAGAAAAAGTCTTTTCTGATTATTCTTCTGTGGGGGCATATGCGGATGATATCGTAGCAGGAATCAATCATGCAGTCGAAATGAATGCCGATGTTATCAACTTAAGCCTAGGCACTGACGGCTCGTTTGTGACTGAAGACGATCCAATCCAAAAAGCAATTCATAATGCCACAGAGAAAGGGGTATTAGTAGTAGCAGCTGCTGGAAACGCATACTACAGTTCGAAGAGTGGTACTGTTAAATATAATTCTCTTCCTTATGCTCAAGATCCAGATATTGGAGTAGTAGGTGCACCAGGTTCAAGTCCTTTTGCTTTGCAAGTTGCTTCTTATGAAGGCGATCAAGTCCATATGGATACACTTAATTTGTCGAATGGAAAATCACTAATTTATAAACGTATTTCAGGTGCTCAAATGGCTGATGTATTTCCTCAGAATCAAGAAGCGGAGTTAGTGTATGTAGGTAAAGGGGATACTCAGGATTACACTGGAAAAGACGTAACAGGTAAAATAGTAGTAGCTGAACAACAATATATTGGAAGTGAAGCCTATATACAATCCCCTGCTGTACAGAGGGGAGCAAAAGGACTTATTGTAGTTCCTCTAGCAACACAAGGTGATTATGCTTCATTAAGTCTTAATTCGGGTTACTACATGCCAGGTTTAAGTATAGGGATTGCAGATGGTAAAGATTTAATCGATCGCTTGAAATCGGGTGAAAAGATTACGGCACGAGTAGGTAAGGGAACATGGATTGATAATAAAAATAAGGGGAAAATGTCTGAGTTCTCTTCAATTGGAGCACCACATACCCTTGATTTTAAGCCTGAAATCAGTGCTCCAGGTGGAAAGATTTATTCTACTGTTGTTAATAACAAATATGATACATACAGTGGTACATCCATGGCCTCACCTCACGTTGCAGGTGGTGCGGCTCTTGTTTTACAGTCTCTTTATAAAAAAGGACTAACGCATTCAGAAAGTGCAGCTTTAAAAGCGAAGTTAGCGTTAATGAATACGTCGAATATATTAATGGATCCAAGAACAAATGGAGAAGTTCCTTATTCTCCACGAGTACAAGGATCTGGTTTCATGCAAATTAAAAATGCGATTAATACGCCTGTCGTTGTCTCAAGAAAAGACACTACTTTAGAACAAGCTGGTGCTGTAGCATTAAAAGAAATTGGCAAAAATACAAGTTTTAAATTAAACGTTGAAGCCTTTGATGCACCTAAAGATAAAAATAATAGTGCCGATATCGAATACAATGTTTATGTAGATTTACTTAAAGATAAAACCGAAACAAAGCAAGGGGATTTTGACAAAGACGGTACGATGGATTCAAGAGATTATTTAACATTAACTAGTGAACGAATAGATGGAGCAACAATTACAGTTAATGATAATAAAGTAACCGATAAAACTGGATCATTACTAAAAATTAAACCTGGTCAAACAAAAATGCTAACTGTCAATGTTTCTTTACCTGATTCTATAAAGAATGATAGTTTCGTAGAAGGCTTTGTTCGCCTAGTTCCAGTGGATAAAGATAAAGCAGTTCCTATATCAGTTCCATACATGGGCTTTTACGGGAAGTGGGACGAACCAAGAAATATTGACGCTCCGGCATGGGACAAAAATGCATTTTTACGGGAAACAGCTCTATTCCCTTACTGGGGTGAGAAGAACTGGCTAGGAAGGCCAACAGATATACCAATTGGTTATGATAAAGCGACCAAAACTTTCAAGGAAGAAAGAATGGCCGACTCTCCATTTGCTGCAAATCAAGGTGTTTACTCGATTTTTACCGCGCTACGTAATTTAAAACAAGTGCATATGTATGTTGAGGATGTAGCAGGTAAGCAAGTTCGAGACCTTGGTAATTACAGTGAGGGAACGGAAGTACCATATCATTTTAGAAAAAATATAATGGCAAATGGTGACTTCTGGTATCCAGGATATGGATGGGATTTGAAAACTGAAGACGGAAAATATGCACCAGATGGAAAGTATCAATTTGTTATAGAGAGTACATTAGCTTATGATGGGGCACGACCACAAAAGATGAAAATGCCAATCTATGTAGATTCAGTAGCACCAAAAGCAGAAAATATTCAAGTCAACAAAACACCAGACAATAAATATCAGATTACTTGGGACATGAAGGATAATGAAGGGGGAAGCGGCTTAACAAAATCTTATGCTTATATCGACGGTATTTATAAAAATATATCCCCAACACAAACGTCTATAATCGTAAATAGTGAGCCGAAAAGTATTAACTTTATGTTATTTGACTGGGCAGGTAACGTTCGTGATGAAATATACGGCAAAAGCCCAATGTTACAAGAAGAATTATTCCTTTCAGTGTTGGATGTATGGGCTCGACCAATCACTCCAGAGGAGCCAGGTCATATTTTAGGAGTCGGAGTGAAAAAATTAAACTGGAAATTTACGATTGAAGATCCTAATGGAAAAGTGATTGAAACTTGGACAGAAAAAAATACAGAGAATGCTTATAAGGTATGGGCTCCAACTGCTGATATGCCTGCTGGTAAATATAAAGTGACATGTGAGATGGAAGATGAAACAGGTCTAAAAATCTCGGCAAAAACGCGATATATGACGGTGGTAAAACCGTAATATTATAAACTAAAAGAAAGAATCTCAATCCACTATGCATTTTAGAAGGGTTGAGATTTTCTTTTCATATTTGTCAAAAAAGCTATCAATTCTAAAAATAGGAATGATGGCTTTTCTTTTGTTCTATTAACTGAGGACTTTTAAAAAGAAAACTAGTTTCAATAAATAGGCACAAAATCAGACCTCCATTCATAATACTACGATAAAGGTTACTTTTAGCAGGATGGTGGTTGAAATGGGAGACGAGTCTAAAGCATTAGTGGGCTCTGTGATTGTATCGATTGGAACAATCGCAGCTGCAATTGGCTCCACGCCATCCAACTATATAAAAAGTAGTGTTCGTGATGATCTATCTGTAATTGGAAATATTTTACAGGCTACAGGAAATGGAATTGATGCGGATGTTGAGGGTACTGTACTCAGACCTGTCGGAAAATTAATAGGAGCAAGCGGAAATATTACTGTTACTTCAGGACTGGTTTTTGACATTCCAAAAGAAGCATCCTATAAATTATTCATTGTAGGAAACTTGTTACAAGCTTTGGGGCAAGGAGTTAATATTGGAGACGTAATTGACCTTACGCCTTTCCCGGGCCAGGCCGAAAATATTGTAGGGAGCCTAACGTCATTTATCGGAAACTCGTTACAGGCAATAGGGTGGTCCGAAGCATTATATGATATAAAAGGGGATGAAAAGAAGCTTAGTTATTATGAGGAATATCTAAAAAAAACAATGGTCTCAGAATCCGAATCATTGGTTGCAACAGGAAGTTGGATCCAAGCAATTGGTACTGTTATTTCAGTAATCGGGGTAGTAAAAGAAGTAAGTGGCGTAAATTAATCGAAAAAATTAATTTATCGGATACTACTAAAATTTGCAGAAAATCGAACTTAACAAGTTAATACGTACATTAGGATAGCTTGGATAAATTTGTTCACGCTTTATTTGTATTGATCGGTTTTTAGCTTAAGTATGTTAAAATGCATTAAAAGTAGAAAACAAGCGATAATTATAGAAGAGTTTTTAGTTTAGTTACATAAATTAAATAAAAAAACTTTTTTCCCCCGTATCTTTTTATACTTCTATTCCGTTTATAGGTTAGAGAGTGTTAATAAAGGAGTGAACATAAATGTCTAGTAAGTTTAGTCTTCACAGCATAGAAAAGGAAGAACAGGATGAAGCAACAGATGAATTTTATTGGCAGAAGTACTATCCTAAATTGCAACGCTATTGTCGGTTTCTAGCCCAAAATGAATGGGATGGTGACGATATTGCACAGGAAGCATTTTTTAAAGCAGTAAAATATTATAATAAAGAAAAAATGAATTCGGCTTTATTAAATAAAATAGCTTACAACCATTGGATTGATACTTTACGAAAAAGAAAAGAAGAAACGATAACTCCTGATTTTGAACTTTCTAAATATGCAGCTAGTCATTCGATTGATCATAAAATGAATAGCGTAGAGCTCTTACTTAAACATTTTACTCCAAAACAAGCAGTTATCTTTTTTTTAAAAGAAGCATTTCAATATAAATCCAAAGAAATAGCAGACATTTTAGGAACGACTGAAATAGCCATAAAATCTAGTCTGCATCGAGCGAAAAAGCGTCTAGATAAAACGAACAAAGAGGAAGAATCCCTTTCTGTTGAATATTTTTGGAATGAGGAAGAACGCATGAAGCTTGAAGAAATTTTTCATTTAGCTTTAGAAGTCCAAGACCCTACAGTCTTAATTCAAGCGATCCCTTCCTTTGATCGTATTATTGAAAGTCCTAAAATGCTATTCGGTAATTTCCAATCGTTCAGTAAACAAACTCCTTCAAGCACTCTCTGCATGGCTGCATAGCCAATTAACGCTTTTAAGGAGGATTTTTAAATGACGACAGTTCCTTATGTAATTGAACAATCTAATCGTGGTGAACGTTCATATGATATTTATTCCCGTTTATTAAAAGATCGAATTATTATTATCGGTGATGAGATAAATGATCATGTAGCAAATAGTGTAGTTGCACAATTATTATTTTTAGCTGCAGATGCACCTGATAAAGAAATCTCACTTTATATAAATAGCCCTGGTGGGTCAACTTCAGCAGGATTTGCGATTTATGATACGATGCAATATATAAAGCCGGAGGTTAGAACAATTTGTACAGGAATGGCAGCGTCTTTTGGTGCGATGCTTTTGCTAGCGGGAACAAAAGGGAAACGTTTTGCACTTCCGAACAGTGAAATCATGATTCATCAACCGTTAGGAGGAGCAAGGGGCCAGGCAACAGAAATCGAAATATCTGCTCGCCGAATCTTAAAATTACGTGAGCATATTAATCAAATAATTTCTGACCGAACAGGACAGTCAGTCGAGAAAGTAGCAAAGGATACAGATCGAGATTATTTTATGAGTGCAGAAGAAGCGAAAGAATATGGAATAATTGATGAAATTCTGTATCCTAATAATTAAATAAATGATCAATGAAAAAGGTTAGCGGTGCTAGCCTTTTTTTGTGCATTGAGGAACCTAATTTGTTTTACTTCAGATATTTTAATAGATACATTTAAATTATTTAGAACGAATAAGCTAATTTTCTATGAATAGCATTAACTAGTACGCTTAAGTTTAAGCTTAAAATAATGTAAATATCGGATGGGGAGGGTTAAAATGACTTTCGAACAAAAGAGTATAGCCGACTTTATGCACCGAGGTATTACAGAAGAGAATACTTACTTCTTTTTAAATGATTTTACTTCTATATTAGTAAGCGGAGAAGATACAAACGGGGCTTTTTGTGTCTTGCATTGCAACGGTAAAAAAGATGGTGGACCTCCTTTTCACGTACATGAATTAGAAGATGAAACGTTTTATGTATTAGAAGGAGAAATTACTTTTTTTATTGGGGACCATACAGTTTTAGCAAAGGCTGGAGATTACGTATTTGCTCCTCGAGGAATTCCCCATACATTTAAAGTATGCTCTGAAGAAACCCAATTCATTGTTACTGCTTATCCATCAGGTTTTGACAAATTTGTAAAAGAACTATCTGAACCATTTTATAAAGGATTCAAAAAACCTGAAGGACCTCCTTCAGCTGATAAAATACAGAAGTTGATCGAGGTGTCGAAAAAATATAAGATTTCTTACCCAAATAACTAAATTTATTTGGGTGATAATTTGGAAGTACCTTTTAAATGAGAATTTCTGAGATTGACTTGACAATATTCCCTATTATTCATCACTAGTAAATGAAGATAGTTTTTCTGTTTTCTCTTAATACTTCAGTGGAAATTTCTTTTTTAACGTTTGGACGATTGGTAAATTTAGTCGAAATATAAGTTACTTTGGATAAAAATTTATTGCATTAAATAAAAGGTAAATTATGGGAAGTCTAGAATGTTTTAAGTTGAAAGAATTCAGAGGAATCATAAGGAGGAAGAACGAATGTCAAACATAAATATTGGAGTTATCTTAGGAAGCACTCGTAAAGGTCGAGTAAGTCCTCAAGTAGGAGAGTGGGTAAAAGGAATCGCAGACAAACGTGGAGATGCACATTATGAAATTGTAGACATTGCCGATTACCAATTGCCGTTTTTGGGAACAACTGACGGAACTGAACCTGGAATTGCGGCTTGGAATGGAAAACTTGCTAGCTTGGACGGATTTGTATTCATAGTATCTGAATACAATCACAGTATTTCAGGAGCGTTAAAAAATGCACTTGATTTAGCTCGTGAAGCTTGGAATAACAAAGCAGCGGGAATCGTCAGTTATGGTTCTACTGGTGGTGCGCGTGCAGCAGAACATTTACGTGGAATCTGTGGTGAGCTATTAATTGCTGATGTAAAAACCCATCCAACATTGTCTTTATTCACGGATTTTGAGAATTTCTCTACATTTAAACCTGCTGAACTGCACCTTAATAATGTTAATTTAATGCTCGACCAAGTAGTTGCTTGGAGCGGTGCATTGAAGGCTTTAAGAAAATAGTGTTTTTAATTCTTAAATATGCATTAAAAAAATACGTATAGAGTATACATAAAAAAATTGATTTTAGTAGGTTGAAGAGCAATTCCTGATTTCTAGGAGGTGCTCTTTTTTTACATCTAGATATATATAAAATTAGCAATATGATTGATTATAATTAAAGTGGAAGAAATCAAAATAAAAATAGGGAGAAAAAATGAATCACTTAAATAAGTTAGACCATATTGAAGCGGCAAATCAATTTATTAATAAGTATTTTCCAAACTGTCAGGGGGCATTATTAGCGGGTAGTGTGGTCCGCGGCGAGGCAACAGAAACATCTGATCTTGATATTGTTATTTTCGATAAAAGTCTTAGTTCTTCATATAGAGAGTCATTAAAAGAATTTGGTTGGGATATAGAAGTTTTTGTACATAATTTATCAACTTATAAACAATTTTTTAAAAGCGATTACGAGAGAGCTAGACCTTCGCTTCCAATGATGGTTTCTGAGGGAATCATCTTAAAGGATGAAGGAGTAATTAATGATATTAAAAAGAAGCAAATGATATTTTAGATAAGGGACCAGAAAAATGGGCAGAGGATACAATAAAAGTAAAGCGATATTTTATTACGGATACACTAAATGATTTTATAGGTTCCTCTAATAGAGCGGAAGAATTATTTATAGCAAATACACTAGCCGAACTAGTAAGCGAATTCGTTTTAAGAACAAATGGTAAATGGATTGGTTCTTCAAAGTGGATCATACGTTCATTAAGACAATACAACGAAGAGTTTGCAAACATTCTTGTTGAGGCTTTTGATTTGTTTTATACGAAAGGTGATAAGAATCGAATAATCAAATTAGTTGATGAAGTTTTGCAACCATTTGGCGGACAGCTGTTTGAAGGTTTTTCTTTAGGTAAAATATAGTGTGTAAAGGGGTCATATTTTTATCATTATTCGACAGAAGACTCCTTCCTCAATTACGTGAAGTTGTGATAAAACCAGTAATAGGTGGGAGATGAATGTCAGTTAGGCGTGACTATGTCTAAAGGCTTTTTTGTTGTCTGCTTCATAACTCAATGATATGCTCAGACTTAAGTAAAAGAAAGGCTGATATTAAAGTGAAATTAGAATGCAATAATCATGATAAAACGTGCCTTTCCACAGATTAGAAAAAAGCTATGAGAAGAAATGTTTTGGTTAAGAAGTTTTAGCTTACTAACTACTGGTGGTTCTCCCATCAATGTAGTTAAGAAATAGATTAAAAATCAAGGAATGAAGTGAGGTGAAAACAATGCTCATCAATAAAGCATATAAATTCCGTATCTATCCATCTAAAGAACAGAAAACTCTAATCGACAAAACGATTGGATGTAGTCGTTTTGTGTTCAATCACTTTTTAGGACAATGGAACGACACATACAAAGAAACTGGCAAAGGATTAACGTACAATTCTTGTTCTGCTGAATTAACAAAGTTGAAAACAGAATTAGTATGGCTAAAAGAAGTTGACAGTACTGCTCTTCAATCCTCACTGAAAAACCTCGCAGATTCCTATTCACGATTCTTTAAAAAGCAGAATAACGCACCACGCTTTAAGTCTAAAAAGAATCGAGTTCAATCCTATACAACAAAAGAAACAAACGGAAATATTGCCGTTGTCGGAAACAAAATGAAACTACCTAAACTTGGTCTTGTTCGCTTTGCTAAAAGTCGCGAATTACATGGTCGTGTTCTGAATGCGACCGTTAGAAGAAATCCAAGTGGAAAATACTTTGTATCCATACTTGCAGAACTAGAAGTAAAACCAATGGAGAAATCTAAATTATCAATTGGTATAGACCTAGGCATCACTGATTTTGCCATTTTTTCTGACGGTCGCAAGATTGACAACAATAAGTTTACTGCCAAAATGGAAACGAAACTAAAACGTGAACAGCGAAAACTTTCAAGACGTGCGTTAAATGCAAAACAGAATGGGATTAACCTTTTAGATGCAAAAAACTATCAGAAACAAAAACAAAAAGTCGCTAGATTACACGAAAGAGTAATGAATCAACGTGATGATTTCCTTAACAAGTTGAGTACAGAAATAATCAAAAACCACGATCTAATCTGTATCGAAAACC
>NZ_NTZO01000286.1 GCF_002559405.1 Bacillus sp. AFS001701
ATAAAGCAATTAAAGAAGTAGTAAACAATGGTACTTATGAAAATATTTATAAAGAGCATTTTGGATCAGAGCCAGATCTTGAAACATTAAAAGCAGAAGAAAATAAATAGGAAATTAAAAATTGCGTAACAGGCACTTGTGTTACGCAATTTTATCTAAATGGGGGAAAAGAAATGCATTTTGATCTTGGAATTGTAAAAGAATACATACCGTTTTTCCTTAGAGGAACTGGATTAACAATTGGCTTATCTTTAGCAGGAATATTCTTAGGTACAATAATCGGATTATTTATTGGATTAGGAAAAATGCAATCAAATAAATGGTTAGCACTACCCTTTGTTTGGTATATCAATTTTTTTAGAGGAACACCGTTATTTGTACAAATCTTATTAATACACTTTGGGGTAGTTCCTTATTTTATAGGAGAGACAAACGCAATAGCAGCCACAATCATTGCACTATCATTAAATGCAGCAGCATATATTGCTGAAATCTTTCGTGCTGGAATTCAATCAATTGATAAAGGGCAAATGGAGGCTTCTCGTTCCTTAGGAATGACGCATGTACAAGCTATGAAACATGTTATTTTACCTCAAGCTATTAAACGTATGATCCCTCCGCTTGGAAATGAATTTATTGTCTTAATTAAGGAATCTTCAATTGCAGCTATTATTGCTGCACCAGAACTTATGTATTGGAGTAGAGCAATGCAGGGGCAATATTATAAAGTGTGGGAGCCGTACATCTCTGCTGCAGTAATCTATTTAGTCCTAACATTAACATTAAGTTTTGTTTTAAATCGCATTGAAAGAAGGTTGACTACGGGATGATTAAAGTAGAAAAATTAAAAAAATCATTTGGTTCGCTAGAAGTTTTAAAAGATATCAACATTACAATTCAACCACGTGAAGTATGTGTTGTAATCGGTCCTTCAGGTTCTGGTAAGTCAACTTTTCTTCGATGTTTAAATATGTTAGAAACAATAACAGCGGGTAAAGTTTTTATCGAAGACGTCGATCTTACAGATAAAAAAACAAATATAAATAAAATTCGTACTGAAGTAGGCATGGTATTCCAACATTTTAATCTTTTTCCACATTTAACAGTCTTAGAAAATATTACGCTAGCACCTAAAAAAGTAAGAAATCGAGCGAATGATTTTGCTAAAACGAAAGCACTTGAACTATTAAAAAAAGTCGGGCTTTCAGATAAAGCCAATGAATATCCTGACTCACTATCTGGTGGACAAAAACAACGTGTTGCGATCGCAAGAGCACTTGCAATGGAACCAAAAATTATGTTATTCGACGAACCTACATCCGCCCTAGATCCCGAAATGGTCGGTGAAGTTTTAGAGGTTATGAAGCAACTTGCTCAAGAAGGAATGACAATGGTCATTGTTACACATGAAATGGGCTTTGCTCGTGAAGTTGGTGATCGCGTAATCTTTATGGATCAAGGGTACATAGTAGAAGAAAACAGTCCAGTGCAAATATTTGATTTCCCAAAACACGAGCGCACGAAAAGTTTCTTAAGTAAAGTTTTATAAGGCAGATATTAAACAGATGAGGTTGTCCCGACTTTTTAAGGGAACCTCTTTTTTTTGTCAAAGTAGATTTGGTATTTATTACTCGAAGTGTTTTCTTTTCATTCTTTTCGGAATATTATGCTAAAATTTATTTAAGACAAAAAAAGGAGTGTAGGACAATGGAAATTCAAAGAATTTTAGTGACTAGCCGAATTCATCATAAGCTTAAAGATCTAATTGAATCACATAATCTATCAAAAGAGTTTCGTTTTTTACCTGAAGATGAAGTAACAAAAGAGGATTATGAGTGGGCTGATACATTTGTTGGTTTTCGTCCAACACCAAATTTTGAATTTGGAAACATAAAGTGGGTCCATTCATTAGCAGCGGGCGTAGATAGTTTCATGAAAATTAAATGGAAAAATGATGTGCTTTTAACGCGAACGATTGATGTTTTTGGTCCAAAAATGAGTCAATATTGTTTAAGTTACATACTCCAGGATTCACAATTACATGAACAATTTTCAAATTTACAGAATGAAAATAAGTGGGAATTTCATATCCCAAAATCTTTAGAAGACCAAAAAGTCGTCATTTATGGTACAGGAGAAATTGGGGGACATATTGGTAAAGTTTTATCAAGCTTAGGAATGAAAGTATATGGAGTTTCTATGAGTGGTAATCAAAAACAATATTTTGAAAAAATAGTACCATTCCAAGAAGCATCTACAATTTTAGATCATACAGATTGGATTATTAGTGTTCTTCCGTCTACGAATGAAACTAAAAATATATTAGATATGAGTACATTTAAACATTTAAATAATGTAGGGTTTATAAATGTTGGTAGAGGAGCAACTGTATGTGAGGACTCTTTAAAGGAAGCTTTGAATAATGGGTATATTAGAAAAGCTATATTAGATGTTTTTGCTGTTGAACCACTTCCAGCCGATTCTGAATTATGGCAAATGCCTAATGTCAAAATAACACCACATATTTCGGCAGTTACTTTACCAAATGATGGTGTTAAGTGTTTTGTCAATACACTTTCAACATTAGAAAATAACGAGAAACTTAGAAATGTAGTGAAAATTGAAAAGGGATATTAATTATTTGATGTAGGACGGTATGATTTGCTTAAGGCTTGCAAGGAGATGAATAGTTAAATTTTTCATTTCACATTAAGAAATTATAAATTTGCAGCTATGAAGGGGACTCGACGTAGTTTCAAATTTTAGGAATTAAGTATA
>NZ_NTZO01000287.1 GCF_002559405.1 Bacillus sp. AFS001701
TTCCCACTAAAAAACTACTATGAATCATTCATCAAGAAAGAAATAGATGTTATAATAATTTCAGGTGATAGTATGATTAAAAAAGGGATATGTTTATTTTGCCTAAGAGTAACAGATGTTGCTCCGTTATATAGTTGGGATGTAAAAGGTAGAACAAATTATTATTGTCAAGATCATTATTTTGAGGTTAAAACCTTTCACAACAAACAAAAAAGAGAATTTATTAAAGCATTTGAGAATGATAACGACAGAAAGAATTTAAGTAAAGAGAATTTGGAATTGTATAATCGATTAACGAAAAATCACCCTGCTACCAAACAGTAGCAGGGATTTTCTTTTATGTTTGAGTGTGCATTACTTCTCCTACCTTATTCTTGAAGTAAAAATATAAGGTAAGTAAGCATTCTGAAACGGTCGTTTTTACTATGGAATCCGTTGCCCTTGTTTGAATACTAGCTTTCGCTATAACTGACTTTTAACATGTAATATCTATCCTACATGCTTGAATAAAAGGGAACTTGTAACAATAACAAATTAATTAATAACCTTTGATCTATTCAAATTTTCAGCTTTACCCATACCGTAGTATACTAGATAACCCACCAGACCTTATGTAGTCCTCACATAGACTTGACACACCGTAAACAAGGAAACGGTTTGTTTGTGTCAACGCTGACTTTATGCAGCCCCTCAGCTTAGGTTATGTCGGTTATAAGTGTGTGCCTTACAGTTTCTAAAAAGACAATAAGAAACTAAGCCTATTGACCACAATTTTTGAAAAATGGTATAATAGACGTACAAGAAGGATTTTTCTATTCAATTTTAGTGGGTTGGATCAGATAAATCTTCGTTGGACACCTATTGCAGTAGGTGTCTTTTTTTTTGTTTAAATTGTTGTAAGGCTTGTCCTATTAAATATCAATATTATTCAATGGGTTGAATTTATCGTTTTGCTCCTTTAAAGCAGTTCCCCAAAAAGCCACATACTTTTCTGTTACTGATATATTTTCATGATTGAGCAATGATTTAAGAGTCATTACATCCATACCCCCTACAAGGCATCTGTGGGCGAATGTGTGGCGAATTGAGTGTGCTGATAATCTTACCCCTTCAAAGTTCATTTCCTTCTTCAGCGTCTTGAAAAAGCTACTTACAGCCTCTTCTGTTAATTGAGTGTTCTTACCCGAAGGAAACAAATACACTTGATCTTCTTTTAAAAATTCTTCAAGAAAAATTCTATATTCTAAGAGCTCTCTTTTTAATTTCAGTGTAAATGGAATACTCGAAACCCTTCGCTTCTTACCGTAAATACGAATAACCTGGTTTTCAAAATCTATATCGCTCCATTTGATATTTATAACCTCACCCCTGCGAACTCCAGTAGATAATAAAAAAATGAACATTTTACGATTCCTGAATGTAACAAAAGAGTTGGCATGATAGTTGAACTTTTTTAAATGCTTCAATATCATATTAATTTGCTCATCCGTCAAAACTTCAATCTGGACTTGTTCTTTTATTTTTTTTAATTTTTTAATTGGTTTATCATCTTCTAAATACTCTTCTTCAGCT
>NZ_NTZO01000288.1 GCF_002559405.1 Bacillus sp. AFS001701
GATTACATACAATCTTCAACTAAGATCGGTCAACAAGTTGACTGGAATTATGAAAAGGTTTCCTTTCCTTACACTATTTCAAATAAAAAATTAGATGACCAAGATGCACTTTATTTACAGAGCAATGATTCACGTTATAAACATTTTGTTGTTTCTATTCAAGATGATAAAAATATCGTGATTACTCTGTTACCAAACTCAACTTATGGTGATAAAGGCAAAGCAAATGAGCTATGTAGATATTTAGCTCAAAAAATTGAAGCAAAGCTTGAATTATTTAACAATCGAATCATGTATTTTTACAAACGATAATTTTAAAATAAATTTACGATCGCCTGACAAAAGAAAAATATTGAAGCATAAAAGCAAGTAATAATAATACTTGCTTTTCTTGTGTTTCCAACGTATTTTGCAATTAAATAAAGTTGATAAAAGAATACTAGAAACAATATGACTTTAGAATATAATTGATCTCTTTTCGACAAGAATAAAACAAATGAAAATCCTACCCAAAATAGTTGATGTATCATTAATACTATTAATTGTTTTCGCATCAATACTCCCACCAATCAATCATCAAATACTAGAAAGTTTGTTTTTTAAACGTTATGCGAGACATGCCTTAATCATGCAAAAAAACCTCCTAACAAATAGGAGGTTGCAGATAGTCGTTTTTTTCGTTATTTTGCCATCGTATTGCCTTTAATGTATCTCCGTTTAACAAAGACTTTAAGCTTTGAATAATGCGTTTTAAATGAATTTGAACAGTAAAAAAACCTCCTATAAAATATAGGAGGTTTTTAAGTAATTATTTTAAAACGTGGATTGGATGACCCATCGCTAATTCTGCAGCTTCCATTGAGATTTCACCTAATGTTGGGTGAGCGTGAATTGTTTGTGCAATATCCTCAACGCTCATGCAAGCTTCGATTGCAAGACCAAGCTCAGAAATGATATCTGATGCATTTACACCTGCAACTTGAGCACCAACTAGTACTCCATCTTCTTTACGAGAAACTAATTGTACGAATCCATCAGTTGAATTTAGAGATAATGCGCGACCATTTCCACCGAATGGGAATTTTGCTACATTAACAGCTAATCCTTCTTCATCTGCTTGTTTTTTAGTATAACCAACAGTTGCTAATTCTGGATCAGTAAATACTACTGCAGGAATTGCTAAGTATTCGATTTGACTTGACATACCACTGATTGCCTCAGCAGCAACTTTACCTTCATAAGAAGCTTTGTGTGCTAATGGAGGCCCAGCAATTACATCACCAATTGCGTAAATATTTTTAATTGTTGTACGAGCTTGTTGATCAGTTGTAATAACACCACGTTCGTTAATTTCAACACCGATATTTTCTAAGCCCATGTCACGAGAGTTCGGGAAACGTCCAACTGTTACTAATACGTAATCAGCTTCGATTTCTTTCATTTCGCCATTAGCTTCGAATTTAACTGTCACGCCATCTGCAGTTTCTTCAACGCCTTTACCGAACGCTTTTGTTACGATATCTACATTACCTTTTTTCTTTAATCCACGTTTAACAATTGAACTCATAGATTTTTCAAAACCATTTAAGATTTCGTCACCAGCTTCAAGAATTGTTACGTGTGTACCAAAGTTAGCATAAGCTGTACCTAATTCCATACCAATATAGCCGCCACCAATAACAACTAATTTTTTTGGAATTTCAGGTAAGTTTAATGCACCTGTTGAATCGATTACACGGTTGCTCCATTTGAAACCAGGGATTTCGATTGGAGTTGAACCTGTTGCGATGATCGCATTGTTAAAAGTATAAGTTTGAGCTGATTCTTCAGTAATTACACGAAGAGTGTTAGCATCATTAAAGTAAGCTTCACCTTTTATAACTTCAACTTTGTTTCCTTTTAATAAGCCAGCTACACCGCCAGTTAATTTATTAACTACACTGCTTTTCCAAGCTTGAACTTTTGTAAAATCAACTTTTACATTTTCTGCTGTAATACCGATGTCTTCAGAATGCTTAGCTGTTTCATAACGGTGACCAGCAGTAATTAATGCTTTTGAAGGGATACAACCAACGTTTAAACATACCCCACCAAGATTACCTTTTTCAATAACAGCAACTTTTTGTCCAAGTTGTGCTGCACGAATTGCTGCAACATAACCACCAGGACCGGCACCGATAACGACCGTATCTAGTTCAATTGCAAAATCTCCTACTACCATTTATCTTACGCCTCCATTAATAATAATTCTGGATCATTTAATAATCGTTTAATATGGTTTAATGCGTTTTGAGCAGTTGCACCATCGATAATACGGTGGTCAAAGCTTAATGATAACGCTAATACTGGAGCAACAACGATTTCTCCGTTTAATACAACTGGTTTTTCAGCAATACGACCAATACCTAAGATAGCTACTTCAGGGTGGTTAATTACTGGAGTAAACCATTGTCCACCAGCTGAACCGATATTTGAGATTGTGCATGTAGCACCTTTCATTTCTGCAGGAGCTAATTTACCATCACGAGCTTTAGTAGCTAATTCATTAATTTCAGCAGAAATTGAGAAGATAGCTTTACGATCAGCATCTTTAACAACTGGTACTAATAAACCTTTATCAGTATCTGCAGCAATACCAATGTTATAGTAATGTTTGTGTACGATTTCGCTAGTAGCATCATCGATTGATGTATTTAAAGCTGGGAATTTACGTAATGCAGAAGTTAAAGCTTTAACAACATAAGGTAAGAACGTTAATTTGATACCTTGTGCAGCTGCAACTTCTTTATATTTTTTACGGCTAGCAACTAGTTTCGTTACATCTACTTCATCCATTAATGTTACGTGTGGAGCAGTATGTTTAGAGTTAACCATTGCTTTAGCGATTGCTTTACGAATTCCACTCATTTTTTCACGAGTTTCAGGATATGCTCCTTCTGGAATTGGCATTGCTTTTGGAGCTTCTTGTTCTTTCGCTTCTGTTACAACTTCAACAGCAACTTCTGTTTGTGCTGCAGCAACTGGTGCTACTCCACCTAATAAGAATGCATCTACGTCTTGTTTTGTTACACGGCCATTTTTACCTGAACCTGGTACAATACGTAAATCTACGTTTTTCTCACGAGCGTATTTACGTACAGATGGCATTGCAATTACATGAGCTTTTGGTTCAATCGCAGCAACAGGTGATAGTGGTGCAGCATCTGTTTTTGGTTCACTTTGCTCATAAGATTCTTGTACTTTTGCTTGAACTGCTTCAGCAGCTTCTGGTACTGGAGTAGTAGTTGGAGCTTCTTCAGCATGTTGTCCTTTGAAGCTAATGTTTTCATAACCAGGTGCATCTAAACGTACTAATACGTCACCAACAACTGCAACTGTACCTTCTGCAACTAATACTTCTAATACTTTCCCTTTTACAGGTGATGGAATTTCTACTACTGATTTATCGTTTTGAACTTCACAAATAATATCATCTTCATTTACTTCGTCGCCTGCTTTAATAAACCATTTTACAATTTCACCTTCGTGAATACCTTCACCGATATCTGGTAATCTAAATTCAAATAGACTTGCCACTGAGTTTGACACAGATTTCTACCTCCGAACAAAGTTAAATTAATTTTTTAAAATATTTTATCTATAATGTAAGAAAGGTACTGATGATTTCATCAAATACCTTTCACTATGTTTTGTTATAAACTAAATTAGAAGTTTAAAACTTTTTGTATACCTTCAACTATATCTTTATGGTTTGGTAACCAAACTGTTTCCGCTTCTGAGAATGGGTAAACAGTATCAGCTGCAGTAATACGAACAACTGGTGCTTCTAATGAAAGGATACAACGATCATTAATTTCAGCAACTACATTTGCAGCAATACCAGCTTGTTTTTGTGCTTCTTGTACAACTACTGCACGTCCAGTTTTCTCAACAGACGCAACGATCGCTTCGATATCTAATGGGTGAACAGTACGTAAGTCGACAACTTCTACTGATACGCCATCTTTTTCTAATTCTTCAGCAGCTTTTAATGCAGCGTGAACCATTGCACCGTAAGCAAATACTGATACATCTTTACCTTCACGTTTAACATCCGCTTTACCTAATTCGATTGTGTACTCACCTTCAGGTACATCTTCACGGAATGAACGGTATAATTTCATGTGCTCTAAATAAATAACAGGGTCATTATCACGAATAGATGAAATTAAAAGACCTTTAGCATCTTTAGGAGTTGATGGAATAACTACTTTTAAACCAGGAGTTTGAGCCATTAATCCTTCTAAACTATCCGCGTGCATTTCTGGTGTATGAACCCCACCACCAAATGGTGAACGGAAAGTAATTGGAGAAGTAAAACGACCACTTGTACGGTAACGCATACGAGCAGCTTGACCAGCGATCGAGTCAAAAATTTCGAATAAGAATCCGAAGAATTGGATTTCTGGAACTGGACGGAATCCTTCAATTCCAAGACCGATTGCTAATCCACCGATTCCTGATTCAGCAAGTGGTGTATCGAATACACGCGCTTCACCGAATTCTGCTTGTAAACCTTCAGTTGCACGGAATACACCACCGTTTACTCCAACGTCTTCCCCGAATACTACTACAGTTGGATCGTTTTTCATTTCAACGCGTAATGCATCTGTGATAGCTTGAATCATTGTCATTTGCGCCATGACTTACTTCGACTCCTTCTCTTTGTAAATTGCATATTGCTCTTCTATATTACTTGTCATTTTTTCGAACATATTTTCCATTAAATGAGTAACTTTTTGTTTTGGCTCTTGGTCAGCAAGTTTGATAGCATCTTTAATTGCTTCTTTTGCTTCTTCGATAATTGCATTTTCTTCTTCTTCAGTCCAAAGACCTTTTTTCTCTAAAAACTTACGGAAACGTACGATTGGATCTTTTGCTTCCCACTCATTTTCAGTATCTTTTGTACGGTAACGAGTTGGGTCATCACCAGCCATTGTATGTGGTCCATAACGGAATGTTAATGTTTCAATTAATGTTGGCCCTTCGCCGTTAACTGCACGTTTACGAGCTTCTGATGTAGCAGCATATACTGCTAATGGATCCATTCCATCAACTTGAATACCAGCAATACCTACTGCAATTGCTTTTTGAGCAATTGTTCTAGCTTTTGATTGCTTAGAAACTGGAGTTGAGATTGCGTATCTGTTATTTTGAACAACGAAAATCGCAGGAGCATTATAAGCACCAGCAAAGTTCATACCCTCATAGAAATCACCTTGAGAAGATCCACCGTCACCTGTATATGTAATGGCAACAGATTTTTGGCCTTTCAATTTCATACCAAGTGCAACACCTGCAGCTTGAACAATTTGAGCACCAATAATAATTTGTGGGAAGATTGCATTTACATCTTCAGGAATTTGGCTTCCTACTAAATGTCCACGAGACCATAAAAATGCTTTATATAATGGTAGACCGTGCCAGATCATTTGAGGTACATCACGGTAACCAGGTAAGATAAAGTCTTCTTTTTCAAGAGCAAATTGACTTGCTAATTGAGAAGCTTCTTGTCCTGCAGTAGGAGCGTAGAAACCTAAACGACCTTGTCTGTTTAATGAAATTGAACGCTGATCAAGAACTCGAGTCCATACCATACGTTTCATTAATTCTTTTAATTGCTCATCTGATAAATCAGGCATCGCTGATTGATTAACGATTTCGCCCTCTTCATTTAAAATTTGAAGAGTTCCAACTGAATCACCAAATTGAAGCATTTGATCCATTAATTCAGAAACAGTTTGTGTATTCTTCATTTCTGTTGTTTCCTTTCCAGCTACTTTCTTCGTAGTAGTTGCCACTAAAACCCACACCCTTCTTTAATTATGGAGGATTTATTTTCTTTATCCATCATGTGTATTTTCTTAAAAGTAATTACAAGTAACCTTAACTTATAATTAAAATCTGTACTTATACTATTCGTGTATTACACTAGTACAACATTGAACACTAGTACAGTTTATAACACGTTCATAAACTCGTCAAATATTTTGTTGTATTATTTTATTCATGATTTTTCGGAAAATTCGTCGTAAAATTTTAACCCTGTACTACCTTTGAAACAGCAATCTGTTATACAATAACAGAAACTCCTTTAAATTATACTTAAATAGCTAATAACGGATTTTTTTTATCATAAATTTCAAACTGTACTACAACGATTTTTATTTAGTAATTCTAGTCCCAATCTGTTATTTACCATATTTTTCATATATGTCTTTTTGTAAATTATTTAATTTTTG
>NZ_NTZO01000289.1 GCF_002559405.1 Bacillus sp. AFS001701
GATTTGAAAATTAGACGTTTAACATTTAATTATGAAGTAATCTAAGATGCAGCCGTTTTATATTTAGATGGAATAACAAATACACCAGCAGATATCTGAAAAAATAGGAGTAAAATCATGTTAAAAAAAATATATTCAAAAGTAATATCCATTTTTCTACTGTTATTCATTTTATTGATTAGTACATTTTATGCTAAAAATGTGTATTCTCAGGCGATGCCTCCTACGATGGATACAATTAAATCAAATGAAAAAATTTATAGTGAATTAAATTTCAATGATAAGCAAGATTTTAATGATGCTCATAAAGGGTTCATAGCACCATTAATTCATGATCAAATAAAAAATTCAAAAGGTGATATCATTTGGGATCGTGATCAATATTCAATAATAAATGATGGACCCGCGCCTTTATCAGTAAATCCATCCTTATGGAGACAAGCTCAATTACTAGATACTCCCGGGCTTTATAAGGTAGTTGATGGAGTATATCAAATTCGTGGACAAGATGTATCTGTTATGACAATTGTGGAAGGTAAAACAGGTTTAATCGTATTAGATACATTATCAACAATTGAAACTGCTAAAGCAGCAATGGAATTATATTATGCGAATCGCCCTAAAAAACCAGTCAGTGCTGTTGTTATTAGCCATAGCCATGCTGATCATTTTGGTGGGGTTAAAGAAATATTACAATACGCTTTAAAGCCAGAAAAGTTACCAATTATTGCTCCACTAAATTTTTCTAAGGAAGTAGTAAATGAGAATTTCCTGTTAGGTAATATCATGTCACGAAGAGCAGGGTATATGGTCGGAAATCTTTTATCTGTAAATAAAAAAGGATACGTAACAAATGGGATTGGTCCTAGAATTAGTACAGGTACAATCAGCTTTTTACCACCGACAATTGAAATAAAAGATAAAGTAGAAACTATGGAAATAGATGGAATAAAGTTCAAGTTTTTATTAACGTTAAATACTGAAGCACCTTCAGAAATGCATTCTTACATAAATGATTACAAAACTTTAGTAGTCGCTGAAAATACAGGTCATACGATGCATAACTTTTATACTTTAAGAGGTGCGAAAACACGAGATGCTTCGGAGTGGATAAAAGCTCTGGATGATACAATCAAATTATTTGGTAAAGAAGAGATCGAAGCATTAATTACAGCACATAGCTGGCCGTTATGGGGGAAAACTCGAGTAATACCATTTATCTAAGCAACGGGATTTATATAAATACATTCATGATCAAACAGTTCGTCTAGCAAACCAAGGATATACTGCAGATGAAATAGCTGAACAAATAAAACTACCTGGTAGCCTTGATACATATTGGGCGAATCGAGGATATTATGGTAATTTAAAGCAAAATGCCAAAGCAGTTTACAATTATTATTTAGGCTATTTTAATGGAAACCCATCTGATTTAGATCCACTTCCACAAGTAGAGAGTGGAACTAAATATGTTCAATATATGGGTGGAGAAAAGAAAGTACTGAAGCTCGCAAAAGCAGATTTTGAAAAAGGAGAATATCGGTGGGTAGCACAAGTTTTGAAAAACGTAGTCATGGCAAATCCTAATAATAAAAATGCAAAGAACTTACTAGCTGAATCTTACGAGCAATTAGGATATCAGTCCGAATCTGCAGCCTGGAGAAATTATTATTTAACAGGGGCAGAAGAACTGAGAAAAGGAATTGTAAAGTTAGATGGTTCGCAAACTATTAGTACTGTAGATCCTCAGATAATCTTAAGTATGGAAGTAAATGATTTTTTTGATTATATTTCAATTACACTTAATGGCCCAAAGGCAAATCATAATAATTTTACATTTAATGTAAATATTACTGATTTGAATACAAATTACACAATTGATATCAAGAACGCTGTTTTTAATTATAGCAAAGGTTTAACAACCCCAAATTCTGATGCATCACTATTTGTAGATAAAGTAACTTTTTATTTAATTATGCTTGGGAAACTTGATGTAAATCAGGCAATTGAAAGTGGAAAGTTAAGCATTAATGGGAATAAGCAGAAATTTAAAGAGATGTTAAATTTATTTGATTATTTCAATCAAGAGATCAATATCGTTACTCCATAAGAGAATTTAAAAATAGATGATAAAGCATTCTTCAGAAAATATGAAGAATGTTTTTTTGATTTTTTTCGTTCTAAAAATTCAGAAAACTACCAACTTTGTTTTATTCATTTTTTTGTATATGGTCGATGATCTTATAGATAAAAATTCATGACATTTCACCTGCAAATGAATGACAATTTCCTATAGACAGATTGATTAATTTTGAACTTCTAAAGAGTCTAAAGCTTTATAAAATAAGGATACAGGTTTACAAAGCGCTTTCATTATATAATTTTTACCAATCTATAAATTAATTGTTGAAGTATGTCGAATTTGGATTTAATATATATTTATTGTTTCAAATAAATATACGATTTTTGAAAATTTAACTATACTTAAATAACTCTAAATTATCTAAACAATGAAAAAACTCCTTCTATTTTTCGTCAAATTATGATAATTTTAATTAAGTACATTTCGATGATGAAAGCAAAAAAAATGAAAACGCTATCAGCATTGAAAGTATTAGATTTGTTCCTTTGTTAAATTCAGAAGGGAGGATTTTCATCTTTACATCGCTCAGTTTCCAGGCTTAAAATTAGAATGTGTTTTGCAAAATCTTGACGAATTACGAATTGTCAAAGATAGACTGGTATGCGAGCTTTTAAAGATTTAAATTCTAGGAGAAATTTTAATTTAAAATAAAGAGGTGTATTCATGCAAAATACAAACCGTAAAAGTGACTTCACTGTTCAAAGTAACGCGCCTAAAAAAGAACACTTAGAAAGAAAACTAAAAACAAGACATTTAACAATGATCGCTATGGGTGGTACGATTGGTACTGGTCTATTTCTAGCGAGTGGAGCAACAATACATGATGCAGGGCCAGGTGGAGCTCTTGTTGCTTATTTAATTGCTGGTATTATGGTTTATTTCCTAATGACTAGCTTAGCTGAAATGGCAACTCTTATTCCAATTTCGGGTTCTTTTAGCACATATACTTCAAGATTTGTCGATCCGGCTCTTGGTTTTGCTGTTGGTTGGAATTATTGGTATAACAATGCAATCATCCTTGCTTTAGAATTATCAGCTTCGGCTTTAATTATGAAATATTGGTTCCCACATACTCCAGGGATCGTATGGAGTTCTATATTCCTTGTTTTAATTTTTGGATTAAATGTACTATCTGTAAAAGGATATGGAGAATCGGAATTTTGGTTTTCAATTATTAAAGTAGCTACAATCATTATTTTTATTGTAATTGGATTATTAATGATTTTCGGTATTATGAGTGGTCATACTGGTGGATTTGATAATTTCACAAAAGGAGAAGCACCTTTTAAAGGCGGTATCTTATCAATTTTTAGTGTATTTATGATTGTAGGTTTTGCTTTCCAAGGAACCGAAATGGTTGGAGTAACTGCAGGGGAAAGTGAAAATCCTGAAAAGAACATTCCAAAAGCAATCAAACAAATCTTTTGGCGTATTTTATTATTCTACGTATTAGCGATTTTCGTTATCGGCTGTTTAATCAGCTATACAGATCCAAACTTATTAGGTGGAGATGTTGATAGTATTGCGATTAGTCCATTTACTTTAGTATTTAAACATGCAGGACTTGCTTTTGCAGCTGCTGCAATGAATACAGTTATATTAACTTCAGTTTTATCAGCGGGTAATTCAAGCTTATACGTTGGTTCTCGTGTACTATGGGTATTAGCTGAAGAAGGAAAAGCACCAAAATTCTTAAGAAAAGTAAACAAAGGTGGAGTTCCAGTAAGTGCATTAATTGCAACGACTCTAATTGGTGCGCTATGCTTTTTAACTTCATTATTTGGCGATGGTAAAGTATACTCTTGGTTATTAAATGCAGCAGGCTTAGCTGGTTATATTTCTTGGTTAGGTATTTCAATTACGCATTATCGCTTCCGTAAAGCGTATATCGCTCAAGGAAGAAAATTAAAGGATCTACCTTATTTAGCAAAATGGTTCCCACTTGGTCCAATTTTAGCAACAGTTTTATGTTTAGTTGCAATGCTTGGAACGAATTATGAAGCATTTACTGGAGACAAAATCGACTGGTATGGTGTTGCAGTTTCTTATATTGGACTACCATTATTTATTCTTGGATACCTTGGCTATAAAGTAGTGATGAAAACGAAAAAGGTTAAATTAGAAGAAGCTGATTTCAGCAGTGAGTTATAATAAAATTTAAGAAAAGTTTAAGCTCAATCTATAATCAATATAGATTGAGCTTTTTTTACGTATTTTTTTACAGTATTTTGGAAAATTAATAATGTCAATGTGTGAACTGTTCGAAAAACCTTGCTGATTAACAAAGTCAGATAAGGACAGAAACGCAGGCAGACGAAAAATGAAATATGTAATTTTTTGTTCGAAAGGAGAAATTAAGTATGAATAATGGATTAACAGAACTTGAATTAGAAAATCTTCGTCACATGATCGGAGGGCATAGCACAATCGCAAATAAATTAGAAGCATATGCTCAAAATTGCTCTGATCCTGAATTAAAAGCTTTATTAGAAAGAGATGCCCAATCAGCAATGCAATCTAGACAGCAACTTTTAAATTTTTTAGGATAAGGAGATTAGATTATGTTTCAAGATAAAGATATGGTAAATGATTATTTAGAAGGTCTAAACGCTAGCTTAAAGGGTTATGCGGGATATATTAGTGAGTCAAACAACCCTGAATTAAGACAAACTTTAATTCAATTACGCAATCAAGATGAGGCTCGTCAACGCACATTGTACAATTATGCATTACAAAAAGGATTTTACAAACCAGCTGCACCTGCAGATGACAATTTAGTTCAGCAGTTTAAATCAGAATTAACAGCTAATCAGTAATATGAAAAAAGCATTCGTTTGATCGAATGCTTTTTTTGCTATTCATTTTGAAATCCGTACCAAAAATTTCGCCAAATGTTTGATATTCTTGGCTTCATCTTTTCAGCACCATAATAAGATAACTCAATAAAAATACCATCAATTAGGCAGTAAAAAGACATGACAAAATCTTCAACATTTCCATTCCTAATTTCTCCGTTATCAATACCTATATTAATAACCGATCTTAAAACGGTAGACATTGCTTCTTCAGACTCCATAAACTGTTTATGTAATTCTTCCTTTAATGATTCAGGAGAGAAAAAGACTGCACGGTTAAGGAATGTCGACTGCTCTTCAAACTCTATATAATACTGGAATGTTAAGTTTAGAATTTGATAAAGTTGTTCTTTTGCACTTAACGAATGGATTTCTTTTATTAACTCTTCTACTTTTTTTACATGTAGCCATAAAATATTTTCATAAATCGTCAGAAATATTTCTTCTTTACTTTTAAAATGATTGTAAATGGATGGTTTTTGAATTCCCACTACTTTCGCAATATCAGACAAACTAGTACCTTCATAACCATTTTTTGAAAAAAGCGAAAGTGCAGCAGCTATAATCTTATCTTTAGTCATATAGATCCTCCGAAACTAACTGTTGTTAGCTAGATTATAAACTTTAATCTTCTCTAAGTCTAAAAAATATTTTTCAACTATTAAAAAAGCTCTGTTTTTATGAAACAGAGCTTTTTTTATTATTTTATTGTAGTGAGAGTTTTATCTTTTAAATAGACAATTTTTCCGTCACTAATTGTCATTTGAACTGAAGCTTCAAGAATTTCTTCTTTTTGCATCTGAAACAGATTTCGATCTAGCACAACAATATCAGCAAGTTTTCCTTCTTGAATTGTCCCAAGTTCATGTTCTCTTGATGTACCAAAAGCAGAGCCGTAAGTATAAGCTTTTAATGCATCTGATAGGGTGATACATTCTTCAGGATTCCAAACTGCCTTGCCACTACTATCAATTCGAGTAATAGCTCGATAGATTTGCAGTAAAGGATTAAACGAATCAATTGGGAAATCAGTTCCAAAAGAAAGTTGGGCTCCCGTCTTTTTAATTGAATTAATGGCAAATACATATTTTTCACGTTTAGAACCTATTCGTTCAGTATATGTCTCTCTCTCTGATAGGGCAAAGTGATCTGGTTGCATGGAAGCAATTACACCTAATGTATAAAATCGTGGAATATCATCTGGATGAATGACCTCAATATGTTCAATCGAATGACGTGAGTCTCTTTTACCGTTTATATTTTGTGCATTTTCATATGAATCAAGCGCCAAACGGATTGCAGCATCGCCAATAGCATGAAACCGAATATTAAATCCATGATGATCTGCATCAACAACCCAATTTTTTAAATCTTCAATTGAATGTGCAGGTAAGCCAAAAGTTTCCGGAGAATCCGAATATGGCTCTAACATAAAAGCTGTGCGGCTAGTCACTACACCATCTAT
The DNA here is from genome assembly GCF_002559405.1 of Bacillus sp. AFS001701. GTDB lineage: Bacteria > Bacillota > Bacilli > Bacillales > Bacillaceae_G > Gottfriedia. The sequence continues at coordinate 6,464 of NZ_NTZO01000289.1, forward strand.
AAATTGTTTTAAGCCGGAAACTCTTAATTTATCAGATTGATATCTTTCCCTTAATTGTAGGGCTTCTTTAATATCTCCGTTCAAAACAGGATAGAGATGCATTCTTACAGGAAGTTCATTTTTTAGTTCAATTTCTTTAAAGATTTCAAAGTCATCTAATTGACTCAAAGTTTCAGTGCCATATAAATTATTTACTGAAGTTACACCATTACGACTAGCTTCTTTTAGGAAGCCTCTAAATAATTCTCTTTTTTTATCTTTTGTAAAATCATATGCATATTTTGTAATGAGTGAAGAAGCTTCTTCAATTAGAATTCCTGTAGGCTCTCCATTGGACGACCTTTCAATGATACCGTTTGGCGGGTTTTTAGTCTGTTTATTTATATTAGCGATATTTAAGCTTTAGAGTTCACCCAAGTATAGTGACCCTCAGCATGGAATAAAACAACAGGACGATTTGGAAATACCTCATCTAAAGAAAAACGAGTCGGAAATTTTTTGTTTTCCCAATAGCTGGAATCCCACATAAAACCAATAATCCACTCATTTTCAGGAATTGATTTCGAAAATTCTTTAACGATCTTAACAGCTTCTAATTCTGAGCGAGCACTAAAAAGATTGACACTTTCTAATGAGAGACTCCCCATCATTGCATGAACGTGAGAGTCGTGGAAACCGGGCATAATCAAATGATTCCCAAAATGTTGGATAATTGTATGTTCGCCAATAAGCGTATTCATCTCTTCAATAGGTGCGACTGAAATAATTCGGTTTTCTAATATAGCGACTGCTAAGGGTCTTGGTTTATCCTCAAGCCCAGTAAAAACAGCCTCGCTAGATAGGACAATATCAGCTTTCATATTAATCTCCTTATCTGGTAATTTTACAATTGAACATCTAAATTTGTTTCATTAAAGTCTAATTCAGGGGGCCGTTGTCTGAAAAATTTTGTTAAGTAAAGTAAATAAATTAGGCCAGTAGCTAGCCAAATACTACCTAATACCATCGAATGAATATCTAATTTTGACCAAAATAATGCAGTGATGGCTGCACCGATGAACGGAATAACACCATACATTATCATTCCTTTAAGATTTCTCTGTTTTTTTCTACCTATAAAATGATTAATCACTGAAAGATTAACAAAGGTAAATGCGAATAGGGCTCCAAAATTAATAAAGGCAGCTGCTGTATCTAAATCTAAGAAAAGTGCTGTCAATGCAATACAACCAATTATAATAATATTGAAAATTGGAGTCCTATATCTTTGGGAGATATAACCAAAGATACGATTAGGAAGGATATTTTCACGACCCATCGCATATAAAACTCTAGCACCACTACCACCCGAAGCTACAGCAAAGGAAATAGCAGCAGTGACTGTCACACTTAGGAAAAAGGAATTTAATATATTTCCACCAACATACATAAATATGTCTACTGCTGCTGAGTCAGGATCTTTAAAAGATGTAACGTTCGGATAAATGCATTGAGCAAAATAAGTAGAAGCAATAAATAAAATGCCACCGATGATTGTAATCAAATAGATTGCCTTAGGTAATGATTTTTTTGGATTTTGAGTTTCCTCTGCTAAAGTTGTTACAGCATCAAAACCTAAAAAGCTAAAACATAGTAATGGAACAATCGATAGCAGATTTGAAAAATGAACTTTTGGATCAAGGAGTGGGGTAGTCGATAATAAATCTCCAGTTCCTTTCCCATCGATTAATCCTTTTATACTAAAAAGACAAAACAGAACGATGAAAAGAATTTGTAGTGCAAGTAATATAGCGCTTACATTTGTAGCGAATCTTATTCCAAGAATATTAATAAGCGTAACGATGATTACAAATATAAAAATGCAAATAGAAACAGGAATAATCGGTAAATAAGCATGAATAAAAATTCCAAATAATAATGCACTAATCATTGGGCTAAGCAAATAGTCTAATAAAATAACCCATCCTACAATAAATCCAACTGATGGATTTATTCCTTTTTGAACATAAGTATAGGCTGAACCAGTCGTTGGAAACTCTTTCACCATTTTTCCATAGCTGTAAGCAGTAAATAACATAACAACTAATGAAATTAAATATGCTGTTGGAATCATTCCATTCGTTGTTTTAATTGCAATACCATAAGTGGTAAAAACTGTGATGGGTGCCATAAATGATAGTCCGAATAAAATAACGTGTCCTAAGGAAAGTGAGTGTTTTAATATTGGAGAATTATTCATTCAATTTATCAACTCTTTCCAAAAGTATAGTTACCATTTTTATTTGTTCATTTTAATAATTCGTAATGTAGCTAAACTAGCAAATTCATGTACAAGTGTTGCAGCTAAAAGGGATGTAATCTGTGTTGGATCATAGGATGGCAGTACTTCAACTAAATCAAATCCAACAAAATTGAAGTCAGTTAATGATCGAATCATTTTTAAAGTTTCCATACTATTGTATCCGCCTACTTCTAGTGTTCCAGTTCCAGGCGCACAAGAAGGATCGACAAAATCAATATCAAACGTCAAGAAACATGGAGTATCACCAATTACTTCTTTCAATTCTCTTAAAATATCTTCAAAACCTCGTTCGTACATATCAGGAGTCGTAATAACATTGTAGCCTAGCTCATGGCTAGCATCTATATCTCCAGGATGATTTAATGTGCCTCGTATACCTATTTGGAAAACCTTATTAGGGATTAGAAGTCCTTCTTCATGGGCTCGGATAAAAGGTGAACCATGCCAATATTTTTCATCATAATAAGTATCCCAAGTGTCTGTATGCGAATCAAAATGAATCATCGCAACTGGCCCATGCTTTTTAGCTGCTGCTCTAAGGTTTGCAAGGGTAATTGAGTGGTCACCACCTAAGGCGATTGGGATAATATTTTGATCCATTAATTCAAACATCGCATCTTCGATTAGTTTATAACTTCGATGGATATTATGCGGAATAACGGACACATCTCCTATATCGATTGCATTGCTATCATCAAATGGATATACCTTGTGAATTGGATGATATGGAAATAGGGTCATAGAAGCTTGGCGAATTGCTTGAGGTGCAAAACGAGCACCCACACGAAACGATGCAGCCGTATCAAAAGGCATACCAACGATTGCTAATTTCGCATTTTCTTTTGCAGACGGTAATCTCATAAACGTTCCAGTTGTACAAAACTCAGGTTTTACATCGGGGGAAAGTGGATATTTCATAAAAAATCATCTCCTATTTTTTTATTTTTAATATTAACTACCGGTAGTTAGTTTAATATGATTATAGATTGTTAAATCTGAATAGTCAAACTATTTTATATTCAATTAGGAATTATTTTTTAGCTCAAATTCCAGGATATAACGACATTTATTGTAAATAATAAAATTGTTAAACAATTAATTAAGGAGGGATTTTATGCCACAGAATCAACAAAGTAAAGGTAATATGGGTACGAATATGAAATCAGGAACGAACCCACAAAAAGTAAAACAACAAATCCAAAATGATGTAAGCCAAGGTCAAGGAGCAATGACTTCTCGTGAGGCAGGGGCAATGCGTGATTAAAAAACCACTCTTGTGGTTTTTTTTCTGCTTAAAATTTTATTACTCACTGAAATAAGGTAGATAAACAAAAAAAGATGCAATAGTTGCATCTCTAGTTGTAGAACACATTTGCAATTAAGATTACTAAGGCAGATAGTACAATAAATGAAATAATAAAATAGCCTATAAATCTTATTGCTTTTGGCTTTTTAGCTAAATCAAAACTATTTCTTTTTAAAGGACTGACACCTTCTATTTTTTGTAGATCCTCTATCGGTGAATATATTTTGTGCTCATCCATATAAACTTTCTCATCAGAGTTTTCAGTTTCATGTTTTTTATTCAAAATTGCACCTACTTTTTAAAGTTTTTGGAAATTATTACCTAATATTATTCAACAACCTATAAATGAATCCTCTTTTAATTTCATTTAGTAGGTTAAAAATGGTGGACTTTTATCAATATTCAATAATATGCTTTAACATTCTCTTTTAAAAAAGGAGAGATTACAATTAATCTAGAATAATTAATGTACTAGAAAAAATTTTAGAGATGGAGTGAGGAGATCAACTTGAATAGTAGGTTAACGATATGTTAAATAAATTGAAAATTCTGGATTTTTCTCGTCTTTTACCGGGTCCCTATGCAACTATGATACTAGCGGATTTAGGTGCAGAGGTCTTACGAATCGAATCTCCATATCATCCCGACTTATTACAAACTTCACCTCCATTTGATGGAGATCAATCTGCCGCATATCAAACGATAAATCGTTCTAAAAAATCTATTACCCTTGATTTAAAATGTGAAGAAGCAACTAAAATTATCTTTAAGCTAGTGCAGGAGTACGATATTGTCATAGAGCAATTCCGACCCGGCATAATGGAAAAGCTTGGTTTAGGATATGAGCAATTAAAGAAAATAAATTCGAAACTAATTTACTGTTCAATTACTGGATATGGTCAATCAGGACCGTATCGAAATCGAGCGGGGCATGATAACAATTATCTTTCTTTAACTGGTGTGTTGAGTTATTCAACTAGAAAAAATGAACGTCCAGTTCTAATGGGTATCCAAGTTGCAGACCAAGTAGGTGGATCGTTACACGCAATTATTAGTATTTTATCGGCTGTTATTCATCGTAAACAAACTGGAGAAGGACAGTGGATTGATACTTCAATGACAGATTGTACTTTTGCATTGCAATCTTTAATGGGATCCGGTTAGTTAACTAAAAAAATTGAACCAAAGCCAGAGGAGCACTTATTAAATGGAGGTATTTTTTCTATTACGAGACTTTAGATGGACGGTTCTTTTCTGTTGGTAGTCTTGAACCTTCATTTAGAAAACAATTATGTGAAGCGTTAGGGATAAAAGAATATCTTCCTTATTCTTATAGCGAGGTTAAAGAGGAGTTAAATTTATTTAAAAATGAAGTAAAACGTGCATTTAGTAAGAAAACGTT
>NZ_NTZO01000074.1 GCF_002559405.1 Bacillus sp. AFS001701
AAAAAAGAGGTAAATGAGTAAAAGCTCATTTACCTCTTTTTGTTTAAAAGCATTTTTATAAGCTTTATTAAAAAGTCTATACTTTCATAATCTTTTTATTAGTAAATTTTTAAACTTTGAACAAGTTGACTAATCATAAATTCTTCATAGGTTATAAAAAGCTAGGCAAATAACTTTTGTCGGAAAAAGGATGAAGTAAGGAGCAAAAACTATGCATTATTCAATTTGGATCACTGTTTTATTTCTTGCCTGTTCATCTAGTATTGATAATTTTGGAGTAGGAATAACTTATGGAATTCGAGGTATAAAGGTTGGTTTATTAGCGAATTTAATAATTTCAATCATAGCGTTTATTTTCAGTGAAGCAGGTATTGTTTCAGGTCAATATATTTCAAAAGTGTTTCCAGGAACACTTTCGAATGTCATCGGTGCATTTTTTTTACTGGTAATTGGACTTAGAATTGTTCTACTTACTTTTCCAAGAAAAGATAAACATACTATCATAAATAATGAAGACGAATCAGTTTCAAATATCGTTACAAATTATTTAAGTTCACCGGAGAAAGCCGATGTTGACCATTCTGGAGACATAAGTAGTTTTGAAGCAATCATACTAGGGACTGCAGTTTCAATGAATGCACTTACGAACGGCTTAGGTGTTGGATTAATTGGACTTTCACCATTTTCAATATCGATAGCGGCCAGTATTTTTAGCTTTTTGGCAATCTGGTTAGGCGTCCTTTTAGGAAAAAAAGTCGCCAATGTGAAAATTGGTGGATGGTCGCTTGGACAATTTAGTTCCATTATTAGTGGAATTATATTGGTGTTAATTGCGTTACACAATCTTGTTTAATAATAGATAAAAGAAAAGAGCTGATGATCGTATGTGAACATCAGCTCTTTTCTTTGTTAGTTACTATGCGATTATAGATTGGGAGATATCCTCTTGTTCATTTTGTACATCCTTCTTTGAAAAAGAAAGATATCCAACTAGGATAATGATGATAATCGACAATACTAGAGTAACTGGCCCACCACCAAATCCAAGTCCACCATGCTTTTGAGATACAGAGCTCCAATCAGAAAATGATGCTCCAACTGGTCTTGTCATAATGTAAGCTAACCAAAATGAGAAAATTTCATTTAGCTTGAAGAACTTTCTTCCAATAACCGGTATTTCTAATAAAACTGTAAACAGTATACCTGATGAAAAATAGCCTAAATGCATTGTTGATGCGGTCATGTCACCAGCAGCAGTTCCTAAAGCGAAAGTTCCCATTACAACTGACCAATATAAGACTTCACGTCGTCGTGTGTAAATACTGTGTATGGAAAGAGTTTTCTCCATCTTATACCAAATCATAAAAATAATTACCAACGAGACTGCAAAAAACACCGTTGATATCACATATGGAACTCCAAGACCAACGTGTACAACGTCTGCGGCTACGGTACCAAATACACTAATCATTACAACAACTAACCAATAAATACTAGGTACATATTTACGGACTTTAAACTGTAAAATTAAAGACAGAATTAGGACAATTAATGCGACTGCAACACCTATTACCGGCGTTAAAGTCTTTACGATATAATCGGAAAACACTTCACCCATACCAGTTGTTAATAATTTAGTAATCCAGAAAAATATTGTTACCTCTGGAACTTTTTTTAACATATTTTCTATTGGTGGACTTATTTTCTTATTTATATGCTTTTG
>NZ_NTZO01000290.1 GCF_002559405.1 Bacillus sp. AFS001701
GGTTTTTTTCTTTTTAATAATTTTCATCATCCCAAACATTACTTGCATTTTGAGTTCGATTCATCATTTTTGCTAAATAAAGTTCAGTCGTTTGAATACTTTCATGACCTAAACTTCGACTGACTTGATAAATGCTCGCACCTTTTTCAATTGAACGACATGCATAATGATGTCGAAAGAAGTGTGGACTAATATTGTTCGATCGATTATGTTCTATTACAAAAGGTAACTCTGAATCTTTTATCATTTCAATTACATATTTTGATAAATATTTAAACGAATAATGTTGATTCAGTTTATTTGGAAAGAATGGACTTGAATCTGTTTTTGATATTAGATTTGATAGACCACGTCGACTCCTTAGTTTACATAAATCTACAAATACATGATTTAATAATTTAACTTCACGTTTTTTATTTCCTTTTCCAATAATCTCTAGCCAATAACCGTTTGAATCCTTTGTAACTTTACCCCAATTTGCCTCTGCTAGTTCCCGAATTCGCATACCAGTTGTAGCTAATAATTTGATTATAGT
>NZ_NTZO01000291.1 GCF_002559405.1 Bacillus sp. AFS001701
TTTTTTTATGTAATTGAATTTGCCCTGAATCTGATCTAGCTAAAGTTAATAAGCTTGCTACTAGTTTGGAAAGACGCCTATTCTCTTTTAACATAATTGAAAAGTCTTGTGCCTTTTCTTCGATTGTTGCACCTGGCTCTCTAAGCAATAACTCCAAACGTGATTGAATTACGGTTAAAGGCGTTCGAATTTCATGAGAAGCATCTGATACGAACTCTTGTTGTTTATGCCACGCGTTTGTTATTGGTACGAGTGCACGTCCAGCCAAAATATAACCTGCTACAACTGATAATGCACTTCCCAGAACCCAGCCAACGATTAATATGATTAATAATGTATCAACTAAATCCTTCTCCGAGTCGATATTTCGTAATATTTGTAGTGTAATTTTCCCTCGATTTGTCTCACCTTGAATTGAGATCGTTCGATAATTCATATCACCGATTTTATCATTATATATTTCGTTTATTTTAGTAGGATATTTAAGTTCATCTTGTAGAATAATCGCATTCATACCAGGCATGGGATTTACTAATTTTTTATTTTCATCCCACATGATCATTAAAACACGTGGATCTCGATTGGAAATTGGTAAACGATTTGGATTATCACTATTTTGTATACGATTAATATTCCATAAAAGTGATTGATCAACTTCTTTATATAAACGATTATTTGTATATGAATAAATTATTAAAGAAAGGATTCCAATTATTAAGATAAAAACTACTGAGTTTATAATCGTTAATCGAATTTTAGTTTTCTTAAACATCTCTTCACCTAGTCATCTTTCATAATATATCCGATTCCTCTGACAGTCTTAATCATACTTCCATAATTAAATGGCTCAAGTTTTTTTCGGAGTTGATGCACGTATACTTCAACGATCGCAACAGTCGTATCAGAATCAAATCCCCAAATTCTATCAAAAATTTGTTCTTTCATTAAAATCTTTCCTTGGTTTTGAATGAAGTATTCTAGTAGTTCATATTGTTTGATTGTTAGATGAATCGATTCATTATTTATTTCAACAGGGTGTTCTTTTCCTTTTAAAATGATACCTTGATACTTCAATGAACTATCCATTGTTAATTTACCACTTCTTCTAAGTAATGCATAAATTCTTGCTAGTAACTCCGGCCCTTGAAAGGGTTTTACTAAATAATCGTCCGCTCCTAAGTTTAATCCTTCAACACGGTCTTCTAGTGAATCTTTGGCAGTTAGGAAAAGAACTGGTGTATGTACACCCACTTTTCTTAAGTCCTTAACAATTTCAAAACCATTTTTCTCAGGCAGCATTACATCTAATACAATCACATCATATATGTTTTGCATCGCCAAGAAAAAGCCTTCTTCCCCTTCTAACGCCTTATCTACTTTAAAATCATTTAATAATAATTCAACGATTGAATTTAAAACTTCTATATGATCTTCTACAACTAAAATTCTCACTTGTTTTGCCTCCATTAGACTAAAAAGAAGCGTTCATCATATAACAACGCTCCCCTTTATTTATTCAAATCGTACTGCTTGAATTGGTCTCATATTTGAAGTTCTACAGGGAATACCCTAAAAATCACCCAAAATAATAGAGAAAATGTAAATGATAATAAGATACCAGGTATATTGAAAGCAATAACTATTATTGAATACAGTTTTGTTACACTTACACTTATCATACCACCAAATGAGTTAAGTACGAATATTCGGTTAAAGATTGTAATTGTATATCTGTTTCATGTTCATGTTTACCGATTGTAGTTCGAAAGTTTTTATAATCCTTAATTGCTGCTACCTGATGAACCACCTGGTTGTTGATTGAAATAACCTCCGCCACCATTTTGTGGGAAGCCGCTTCCGTTACGGAAGTTTCTCATCATCTCCGTACGGTCATTCGTTTTAAAGCTTAAATAGCCAACTCCAATTAACGTAAAAATGCCAATTACTAAATTGATAACTAATAAAATAGAAATGACTTTAGGCGAAAACGCACCCGTAGTTGAACGATTCTTCAAATTCGTTTTTTGGTTTTTTTCTACTAAATTTGATTCTAAATCTTCCATCTTGATTCCCCTCCTTAAATTCATTTAATTGAATTATGTAATAGAATCCTTAATTTTTACTTAACAACTAATTAGTTTTGACTTTTTTAGGATATAAAAATTATAAAAAAAACCACCTGTCTAAGATGGTTTTGGATAAATTTAAAGATTAGTTTTTAACAAGATTAGTAATATAACGATTTTCAGGAATTTGTAATCCTAAATTTCCTCTCAATGTAGATGATTCATATTCCGTACGATAGATTCCTCGTTCCTGTAATAATGGTATGACTTGCTCCGTAAAATCCTTTAATGCACTTGGAATTGCAGAATATATCATTAAACCGTCAGCTGCTTCCTGTTGATACCACTCTTGAATAAGATTAGCAATTTTTTCTGGCGTGCCAATAAATGCACTTCTAGGAGTAGCGGCTTGTAATGCTACCTGTCTAAGTGTTAAACCTTTTTCTTTCGCTTCTTTCTTTATTTTATCTGTATTACTTCTAAAACTATTTTTTCCTAAATCACCAATGTCTGGGAAAGGTTCATCTAAAGGATATTGAGAAAAGTCATGATGCTCAAAAAAACGACCTAAATAATCCAAAGCATTTTCAATACTTGTTAAATTAACAAGATCTAAATATTTTTGCTCTGCTTCCTCTTCTGTTTGACCAACTATTGGAGCAATGCCAGGGAAAATAACGATATCATCTTTTGATCTTCCGTATGCTACTGCACGATCCTTTACATCTTTATAAAATTGCTTAGCTTCTTCAATATTATCATGACCAGTAAACACTGCGTCAGCTGCTTTAGCAGCTAATTCCTTACCACTCTCTGAAGATCCAGCTTGAAACACAACTGGTTGACCTTGTTTAGAGCGTCCGATATTAAGAGGACCTTCTACTTGAAAATACTTCCCTTCATAATTTAATCGATGTAGCTTTTTCGGGTCAAAAAACACACCTGATGCTTTATCTCGAATAAATGCATCATCTTCCCAAGAATCCCAGAGACCTCTAGTTATTTCTAAATGCTCTTCTGCAATTTTATATCGGTCATCATGTGAAGGGTGACCATTTCTACTATAGTTTTTAGCAGATCCTTCAAGTGGAGAAGTAACTAAATTCCATCCTGCACGCCCATTACTTATATGATCAATTGACATGAATTGTCTTGCAACAGTAAATGGTTCACTATAAGTAGTTGAAAGCGTACCAACTAGGCCTATATTCTTTGTTACTCCTGCTAATGCTGATAAAATGGTAATTGGTTCAAAGCGATTTAAAAAATGTGGAATCGACTTTTCTGTTATATATAATCCATCTGCAATAAAAACTAAATCAAATTTTCCGTTCTCAGCCAATTTCACTTGTTCTTGGTAATAGGAAAAATTAACACTTGCGTCTGTTTGAACCTCTGGATGACGCCAGCCAGACATACTGCCTCCTACTCCATGCACTAGTGCCCCAAGCTTTAGTTTTTTTCTTTCTGTCATATTTTTCCCCTCCATTAATTTAATAATATTGCAGTATCTTTAATATTTAGTTCATAGCTTTTTACAAGTATATCTCCATTCATAAACTCATATTGTTTAGCTCGTTGAAACCCTATTTTTTCATATAAACTAATAGCAGATTTCATCATATCTGATGTATGAAGAACAATTCGGTCCGATCCCCATTCTAATGAAAGATTACAACTTGCTTTTATTAGTCTTGTAGCAATCCCTAATCCTCTTGCTTTAGGGGAAACACCAATTAATCGAATAATAGGATAATTAATCTCTAACTCAGATAATCCATATGCTTTTTCGGCAGAGTCATAGATAAAACAAGCACCTAATAGAACATTATCAACTATCGCAACAAGCTTTGTCTTAGTGTTGTTGTTATCCGTTGCATCAATAATACTATTTTTATAGTTTTCCCATTGTTCTTTTGAAAGAATAGCAGAATATTGTTCATATGCATCGATTAACACTTTTTTAATTTTATCTATCTCATCTGGTTTAGACTCTCTAATAATTAAACGTTTTGAAGACATAATTTACCTCCTCAATTAAACTAAGCTGTATTCATACAAAATACGTTGTATTTGTTTTAAATGAAGATGAACATGTGAAATAAAAGATTTAATTATGTCTTCAACTGTAACGATTGCATTTTGAGGGTTTATCCCGCTCTTCTTCCAATCATCACTTGTTAGTCTTTTAAGTAATTGACTATTGTAATATAAAATAACACGATATGTTTCTAGTACGTCTACACTATTTCCATCGTTTGCATATTGCCCTGCAATCCATTTATCTTGATTAAAAGCAGGTAATTGAACACTCGATCCAGCTAAAACTTCCCTTAGTCGAAAGTTCACTACAAATGCATGATCTAATAAATGAGTTAACACTTCTACAATACTCCACGATCTTTCATTTTTCTTCCAATGCAGTTTCTCTTTTGGAAGATTGAAAGTTTTTTGCGATAGTAAATCATAAAGTTGATTAAATTCACTTAATTCAATTGATAAAGTACTCATCTATTTCCTCCTATATTTTGACTACACTTTTTGAAAGTTCATTCAGTATCGTGATTGAAAAATCTGTAAAAAACCTAATACTTAGCGGGATTGCTTTCTCATCAAGATCAAATTTAGGGTGATGCCACTCATATTTTCCTGAGGTTCCAAAAAATACGAATAAACCTGGAATCTCCTCTAAATAAAAGGAAAAATCTTCACTTGCTGCAGATACAGACGGCTCAATTACACGTAGGTCTTGTTTAGTTGCTACATCTATTGCAATTCGAGCTAATTTTTCATCATTTACAACAGTGGGTGGACCTGGATTCCAAATTGTATGAACATCCGTTCTAAAAGCTTCACCAACAGACTTACAAATTTCATTTAATCGATTTTGAATGGTCTGTCTGACTTCCTTCTTAAAAGTACGAACCGTCCCACTAAAAACCGCTTTGTCAGCAATCACATTCGATGCTTTCCCACTATGGAATTTTGTTACACTTACAACTGCATTTTCAAGTGGACTAATATTACGGCTCACAATCGATTGAAGCGATGTAATAATATGTGATGCAGTAAGAATTGAATCTAGTCCTGCTTCCGGTACAGCAGCATGACTCGATTTCCCCTTTATTTCAACAGTAAATCCATCAGCTGCTGCCATTAAAGGACCTGACTTTATCCCAATGGTTCCAATTGTTAAATCCGGTTTATTATGCATACCAATAATCACTTTTGTATCCTTTAATACATTTGTTTTAAGAATTTCTAAAGCACCTTTACCAATTTCTTCTGCGGGTTGAAATATGATTTGTATTTTTCCGGGTAGCTCATTTTCGATTTGCTTTAATAAAATAGCTGTACCTAAAATTGCAACCGTATGGAAATCATGTCCACAAGCATGCATTTTATTAGCAATCTTTGATGAAAAAGATAATCCCGTTTCCTCCTGTATTGGAAGTGCATCAATATCTGCTCTAATTGCGATTGTAGGACCCTTCGTATCATCACCGATTTCAGCAACAAGACCAGTTTTTAACGGTAAAGATAGGATCTGTATGTTATACTCTGTTAAAAGTTGAGCAAGTGTGGCAGTAGTTTCATATTCTTCAAACGCTAACTCTGGAATTGCATGTAAACTCCTTCTTATTTGAATTAGCTTTTCAAGTAGCGCATCAGATAGATTAAATCGCATGATTTTCAACTCCTAAACGGTTAAGTCAAACTGTAATTTCTGAAAAAGCCTCTTTAATTAATTGAAGTGAACGAACTCTTCGTTCAAAGTCTGGAATTAATGATGTAAAAATAAATTCATCAATACCGTATTCTTTTTGATATTCAAAAACTCTTTTTTGGAAAGTTTCTTTTGTTCCCTTAAGAACGTCTGCCTCTCGAACTTCTGTCGTATAGGTTTGGCCAGCTTGTTTAGCGTAAATCTCTGCTTGCTCAAGCGTGCCGACATTTACAATTTGCCCATTCCCTAATGTAACTCGCACAGTTTGTAATTGATCTGATAATTTTAGTGCTTCCTCTTCCGTTTCAGTTACTATCGTAGACAAGGCTAAAATAAACTTTGGTTTTCGACCACTTTGATAATTAAAGGAATTATTATAAGCCTTGATCGCTTCCTTTGCTGCGACTGGGTCATTATTTATGAATAATGCAAATGCATATGGATAGCCTTTTTTAGCCGCAAAATTTGCACTTGATACACTCGTTCCTAACAAAAATAGCGGAACTCTGATCTGTGGTAATGGAGAAGCTTGTAAAGAATCAAATGAACTTACTTCTGATGCATCCTGATATAAAAAATTTTCTAGTTCATCGATTTTTTCTTCAAGAGATTGTGGCTCTTTTAAGTTTTTTTGCAGCTCCTGACTTGATTTTGGAAATCCTCCCGGTGCTCTTCCAATCCCAAGTTCTACTCTATTAGGAGACAAATTTGCTAACACATTAAAGTTCTCTGCAACTTTATACGGGCTATAGTGCTGTAACATAACCCCGCCTGAACCAACAGATATTCGCTCAGTTTTAGCTAGAATATGTGAAACAAGCACTTCAGGAGATGAGCCAGCAATACCTTGTGAATTGTGGTGCTCTGATACCCAAAATCGATTAAATCCTAATCTTTCAGCTTCTTTTGCTAGATTTATAGTGTTTATAAGTACTTCATTTGCAGTTTGACCAGGAAAAATAATACTTTGATCTAAGAAACCATATTTTAGTCCCATATTCTTTCCTCCATTTTTTAAATATAGTACATGTCTTCCTCTGAAAATCGTTTTAAAAACTGAATTGTTCTTTCTTCTTTAGGTGATTGAAATAACGCCTTGGGATCCCCTTCTTCAACAATGATGCCGCCGTCCATAAACACAACATGGTTAGCAACATCCCTAGCAAATGCCATTTCATGTGTAACGATAATCATTGTAATTCCTTCTTTTGCTATTTTTCGTATAATCGCTAATACTTCACCTACTAATTCAGGGTCTAAAGCAGAAGTTGGTTCATCGAATAAAATAACCTCTGGATTTAAAGCAAGCGCCCGAGCAATTCCTACTCTTTGTTGCTGTCCGCCGGATAACTGTAGAGGGTAAGATTCTAACTTGTTTCCTAAGCCTACTTTCTCAAGTAGTTCAGCGCTTTTTTTGTACGCAGCTTCCTTGGACCATTTTTTAGCTACTATTAATCCTTCCATTACATTTTCAACAACTGTTTTATTTTTAAATAAATTAAATTGCTGAAATACCATTGCTGTTTTCTGGCGCAATGATAGAATTTCGTTTTTAGAAGCTTGACTAAAATCCACATTAAAATCGTCTATTGATATTTTTCCTTTATTTGGTTTCTCTAAATAATTTATACAACGAAGTAAAGTTGTCTTCCCTGATCCACTAGGTCCAAGAATTGCGACGACTTCGCCTTTATTAACTGTTAAATCTATACCTTTTAACACATGATTTTTTCCAAAGGATTTTGTTACATTCGTTAAAGTAATCATTTCACTCCACCTCTACTAAAGACGCTAAATCTTTTCTCTAATAAACTTGTCATTCTTTCAATCACTAATGTAATTCCCCAGAAAATTAGTGCTGCTGCAATATATGCTTCAAAATACTTCCAATTTGTAGAGGCTACAATTTGTGCCTTTGCGTTTATATCTACAACAGAAACAATAAATGCCAAAGTTGATCCATGCAGCATTCCAATAAATGTATTTGATAAGTTTGGTAAACTCACAGCGAAGGCTTGTGGAAATACAATTCTTCTTAGTGCCTGGGTTGTTGTCATACCAACTGAATAAGCAGCTTCAATTTGTCCCCGATCGATATTTGTAATTCCAGCTCTAACCACCTCAGATAAATACGCACCTGCTGTAATAGAAAAGGAAATAATTGCAAAAGCCGTCATAGGAATTGATGATGAATTAAAAGATAAATGATAATGTTTAGCAAGTGAATCTAATAGCATTGAGATTGAATAATAAATAATTAACAAGTGCGTAATCATCGGTGTCCCTCGAATAATCGTAACGTAACTAGATGCTGCCTGACTCAATATTGGAACCTTATAAATACGAACAATAGCTGTAAAAGTTCCTATTACAAATCCAATAAGGACTGACAAAAAAGTTATGAAAAGTGTAGTTGGCATTGCAGGTAGTATTTGTATAAATGCCTCCCAAATAAATGAGAAATCCAGTTTCATAATCTCGTACCTTCTTTCACAACAACGACATCGCGATTCATTTTTCCAAATAAGTTACGGATTTTAAACGTTTTTTCTTTCTTTTCAACACTTGTTCTTTCATATTTTCCAAACCGGTTTTCTAATAAGATAAATCCTTTTTCAAGAAAGACACTTAAAATAAAATAAACGAGAGCAAGTGCAAGATAGGATTCAATGAAATGACGATTTAGTAAACCTAATGTTTGTGATTGGCCTGTTAACTCCATTACCCCCAAAGTAAAAGCTAATGATGTATCTTTTAGTGTTCCTATTAATAAGTTTCCTAAAATAGGGATCCATATAGCGAATGCTTGTGGTGCTATGATTCTCTTAAAAGCCTGATATCCGTCCATTCCAACAGAATAGGCCGCTTCAATTTGACCTCTATCTACAGCACTAACTGATGCACGAATTCCTTCTGAAATAAAGGCCGCACTGTGTAATCCGTATGTTAAAATGACAAAATATAAAACATCGATTCTACTAACATCTACTTCTACTAGTTTTAAAAGCTCAGGTACCCCATAGTAAATTAAAAATAATTGAATTAAGATTGGAGTTCCTCTAAAAAAAGAAACATATATCTGTGAGACTCTTTGAAAAATTGGTACTTTATACATTCTTGGTACGGCTATAAGTAAGCCAACACCCAACCCTACTAAAATAGAACTCCCTACAATGAATAACGAAATCTTTATAAAAGGTAGTAATTTAATAAAATATTCAAAGATCAATCCAGCTTTAAAATCAGCACCCATTCCTTCTCACCCTTTTGGTTTTAGCTTTAATTTTCGGTAAAATCAGCACCTAACCACTTTTTGCTTAAGCTAGCAAGTGTTCCATCTGCTTTTATTTTTAATATTACTCCATCGATAGCGTCTGCTAATTTTTGATCTTTTGCATCATTTTTTCTAAAGGCAAATAATACATCAGCCTCAGTCAAAGCTGACCCTACTGTTTTCAACTCACTTTTTGGATCAATCAAAGATAAGGTAAAATCTGCAGCAACTGTAGCATCTACACGCCCTGAAGTAATTTGCTGTACCGTGTCATTTGCTCCACCATTCTGATAAACAATTTTAATTGCGTTATTATGCTCTTTATTATAGTTTTCAAGAATTTGTGCTTCTGCACTAGTAGCGGATGTTAATACCTTTTTACCTTTTAAATCATCAATTGATTGAATCGAATTATTACCTTTTGCAACGACGATTTTATTTTTCCAATGCGCATAAGCTTCTTTGTTAAATAAATACTTTTCTTCCCTTTCTGGATTTTTTTCAATTTCGTGAGCAACAAAATCTATTTTCTTAGTTTCTAGACTTAACAATAAGCTCGAAAATTCATATGTTTTTAAATCAAACTTGTATTCTGGCAATCTTTTATCAATTTCTTTTACAAGTTCAACGTCAAAACCGGTTAGATTACCATCTTTATCGATAAAGCACACATTTGGGAATTGTGTACCAGTACCTACAACAATTCTTTGAACTTTTGAACCAGTAGCTGTTGCTGCCTCTTTATCTTTATTTTTTAAAGCAAATGTAATGATTAAAACTACGACTGCCAAGGATACAAGTGTAATCACAAACTTTTTCATTCCTATTTCCTCATTTCTGAATAATTTTTTTAAGGTCTTACTGCTAGCCAAATTAACTCTTCTGATAATTCTTCAGTTGCTTTATTTAATCTCTCTGTAATTTCATTAGCTAATGAAAAATGATTTTGATAATCTCTTATTACCCAATCATCAATTGCATAAACACCAGTAACAAAATGATTTCCCCCAAGAACAGAGAGAACTGGTTTTAATGCATAATCTAAACTGAGTAAATGGGCAATTGTTCCACCGATGAAAATAGGAAGGACAACTTTATTTTTCAAGCCATTCTGAGGAATTAAGTCTAAAAATATTTTTAATAAACCTGAATAGGAGGCCTTATAGACTGGTCCTGCAATAACAACCCCGATCGAATTCTCAATTTTATTAAGGGCTCCTTTAATTTCTTCATTATTAAAATCACTCTTAATTAAAGCTTCCGTTGGCAAATCCCCAATATTTACTTGGCATACTTTAATACCTTCATTAGTCCACTTTTCTTTTACAAATTGGAGTATGCCATTCAATCTTGAGTTTGGTGATGAGCTAGCAGAGATAATGACAATATCCTTCAACGTGTTCCCCTCCTTTTTAAAAACCTACATTCCTTATAGGTTAACTAGGAATTAATTGTTATAAACTTTATCACTGACAGAATATTTAGTCAACGTAATTTCCAATAGAACTTTTCTATCGTTTTATTAAATATTTGAATTAGCTCATTAATTTTATTGTTCCTTTAAGCACGATCTAGTTGATAGTTAATTGAGGATACCCCCCAATTCTAATATTTCCTTATATTTTTTAGCTTGATATAAAAGAAAAAAGAGTTGGCTATTTCACCAACTCTTTGCTTAAATTAACTATTTCATTCATTAAATCTGAATACTCACCACGATTACAGAAAATATTTGTTTGTAGATAAATTCCTTTTGTCTCTTCAATATATATTGGATATAGCAATCCTTCATTAACTTCTTTCTTTACACATATACTTGGTAAGAAAGCAATTCCAAATTGTTCTAAAATAAGCTTTTTAGCCATCTCTGAACTATCAGTGTGAATTCTTATGTTTGGTGGGACATCTAAATTTTCAAATAATCGATGAATTCTTAGCCAATCCAAAGAACCACATTCAAAGAAAATTAGATTTTCCTGAGCAATATCTTGAATTGTAATTGATTTTCTTAAAATAAATGGATGATCTTTATAAACATAAAGTGTAATTGGATCTTCAAATAATTTAATTGATTGTAAGCTAGGGTGACTAATTTTCCGAACAAAACCTATATCAATTTCATTATTTAACACTTTATTAATTAATTCATCACTCTTACCTGTAATAACTTTATAATGTAAATCTTCATTACTTACCGAAAGTTTTGGCAGAATTTCTGAAATAACATAGTTTGAAACCGAAACAGTGCAGCCAATTTTCAATTCATTATTGTGTGATTTCTTTTGATTAATGTGCATCTTCCCTTTTTCGTATATATGAACTAATTGTTGAGCATACGGTAAGAAGCGCTTCCCCTCTTCTGTTATATTAACTTGTTTACCCGTACGGTGAAAAAGCTGACAATTTAATTCTCTTTCTAACGATTGAATTCTAGCTGTTACAGTTGGTTGTGACAGAAAAAGTGATTCTGCAGCTTTGTTAAAGCTACCATAGTGAATTACATGGATAAACGCTTCTATATTTTCAATATTAATGTCTTTCACATCCTTAAATAACAGTTTAGATAGATACATTAATTATTCATCTTTATTCAATTCAGTTGATTCGATCCTACTACTCTTTTTTTAAAATATTAGCATTAATAAAGTCTATTAGAAAATATTATTTTTATATTTTGATCTTTACATATTTTTCGAAGCATATAAAATCCTTTTTTATATACTACATTCTAAAC
>NZ_NTZO01000292.1 GCF_002559405.1 Bacillus sp. AFS001701
TTCATGAGGAAGTAAAAAGGGAAAAGATGTAGTTTGGTTACTCATAATGTGATCAATGAGTAAGATTCCAATGAATATATTTTGGTGGACAACTAGACAAGAGATTATAATTTATGATAAATTATACAAGAAAAATTCCTTTAAAAACTACATATTTTAAATCGATGAAAAGGAAAGTAGTTTTTGCTATATTCGATAGCGAGCTAGGGACGGTGGAAGCCTAGTGATGAAGCATGAATGAAGAACACCTTTGAGTTCTAACCGAACGGGATCTCTTAAGTAGGCTTAGACGTTACCAGCACGTTATTAACTGGGATAAGCAGTGTTAGCTTTAAAGTTGGTCATATTATGACAATTTGGGTGGTACCGCGGAAGTTAGTCTTTCGTCCCTTTTATAGGGATAGAAGGCTTTTTTTATTGGAAAATTAACATAAGGAGGCTAATTATGATAAAGACTGTAGTAAAAGATTTATACAGAAATCAAGAAAATTTTAAAGACAAAACCGTTCAAATTTCAGGATGGATTCGTACCCTTCGTGATTCTAAAACAATTGGTTTTATGGAGTTAAACGACGGTACATTCTTTAAGAGTGTACAAATAGTATTTGAGGACAATCTTGATAATTTCAAAGAAATTACGAAGTTACCGATTAGCTCTACTGTTTTAATAGAAGGTGAGTTTATTCCAACTCCGGAAATGAAACAACCTTTTGAAATTAAAGCGACAAAAATTGTGATTGAAGGATTATCAGATACAGATTATCCATTACAAAAAAAGAGACATTCTCTTGAATATTTAAGAACAATTGCACATTTACGTCCAAGAACGAATGCATACTCAGCGGTTTTCAGAGTAAGATCACTTGCATCATATGCCATTCATAAATTCTTCCAAGAAAAAGGATATGTATATGTACATACACCGATTATTACTGGAAGTGACACAGAAGGCGCAGGAGAGATGTTCCGTGTGACAACAATGGATCTGAACCAACTTCCAAAAGCTGAAGGCGGAAAAGTGGATGACGGCGCGGATTTCTTCGGCAAAGAAACTAACTTAACTGTAAGTGGCCAATTAAATGGTGAAGCTTATGCCCTTGCTTTCCGTAATGTGTATACATTTGGTCCGACTTTTAGAGCGGAAAATTCAAATACTGCACGACATGCCGCAGAATTCTGGATGATTGAGCCGGAAGTTGCTTTTGCAGAACTACCAGATATCATGGATCTTGGTGAGGACATGGTTAAGTTTGTAATTAATTATGTATTTGAACAAGCACCTGAAGAAATGGAATTCTTTAATAGCTTTATTGATAAAACTCTTATTGAAAGATTAAAGAATGCATTAGAATCTGACTTTGGTAGAGTTACTTATACTGAAGCTGTTGAATTATTACAGAACTCTGGTAAAAAGTTTGACTACCCAGTTGAATGGGGAACAGATTTGCAAACTGAACATGAACGTTACTTAAGTGAGGAAATTTATAAGCGTCCTGTATACGTAACTGACTATCCGAAAGAAATTAAAGCATTTTATATGAGAGCGAATGAGGATGGCAAGACAGTTGCTGCGACAGACTTATTAGTTCCTGGTATTGGCGAATTAATCGGAGGAAGTCAACGTGAAGAAAGAGAAGACGTCCTTGTAGAGCGAATCAAAGAACTTGGTATGAATGAAGAAGATTATTGGTGGTATTTGGAGCTTAGAAAATACGGCGGTACAAAACATTCTGGTTATGGAATTGGATTTGAACGACTTGTTATGTATTTAACAGGAATGAAAAACATCCGTGATGTAATACCATTCCCACGTACACCAGGAAATGCAGATTTTTAAATATAAAAATGAACAATAGGATGCTGCGGCATCCTATTGTTTTTATGAAGAACCAAAAGAATCTGAGATTTAGCATTTGAAAAAAGAGAAATGGTAGTTTTATAATATAAGCAAAGATGAAATACTTCTCTTTCTACTATAAATTAATGATAAAATAATGGAAATGGAAGGTGATATAAAATGAAAAAAAGAAAACCACAGCAGCCTGTAAAACCGGCGTACGAACAGAAAGAAAAAATATCATTAGGATCATTAATGAATGAAGAAATTCTTCAAAAATTAAAAAATACAAAAAAACAATTGCAAGAAAATGAAACAAAGCTAAAAGAGGAAGAAGAAGCACGTATTCGTGAAGAAAAGAAATTACGTGAGAAAAATAAATCATTCGAAGAGTTACTTAACGAGAGTAATATCTCTTGGAAGGACTTTAAATAAGACGCTAATGGCGTCTTATTTTTTTTGCACGTGTAAAAAATTAATTTAATCATTTTTTTATAAGGAATTTCACATTATGAAATTTTTTGATTGTTCAAAATTTTATAATTTTTTATAGTGAAATTAAGTTAAATAAAAGGTAGTAGGTGGTGTAAATAATTTAAGATAGTGAAATTGAACTTTTTGAAAGCGCTTTAAAAAATTTCCGAATTCGATTTAAAAAACAAATGTTAAAAAAATTACATATCGGAGTGGAGGAATTATTAAATGGGTATTCGTACAGGAGCGCAATATATTGATGGACTAAGATCTAGAAAGCCAGAGGTATGGCTAGGTGGAGAAAAGGTAGAGGATATCGTCAACCATCCAGTTTTCAAACAACCGATTCTAGAGATTGCAAAATTATATGATATGCAGTTCGATCCAGCTTATCAAGACAAAATCACACATATTTGTGAAGAAACTGGTGAGCGAATTTCTAATGCATTTTTAGTGCCTAAGTCATCTGAAGATATTAAAAAGCGTGGAGATTTGTTTGAAGCATATGCAAAGTCAACATTTGGTTTAATGGGAAGAACACCAGATTTCTTGAACATTGTCTTAACTTCAATGGCAAGTAATTCATGGTTTTTAGATAAATATAATCCAGAGTGGTCAAAAAATGTTCAAAATTATTTCAAATTTGTTCGTGATAACGATATCTTCTTAACGCACGCAATTATTAACCCACAAAATGATCGCAGCAAACCATCTTATGAACAAAAAGATTTATTTACTCATTTAGGTGCTGTTGAAGAAACGGTTGATGGATTAGTTGTTAGAGGGGCTAAAATGCTTGCAACATTAGCACCGATTACAGATGAAGTCATTATTTATTCATTCCCTGGATTCCACGAAGGTGATGAGCGATATGCTTTAGCATTTGCACTTCCGATTGACACGCCGGGATTAAAGATTTTATGTAGAGAGCAAATGCAAGATGGTAAAAGATCATTTTTTGATCATCCATTAGCATCTAGATTCGAAGAAATGGATGCTGTCCTTGTATTTGAAGATGTGTTAATTCCTTGGAATCGCGTATTTATTCATAATAATGTTGAAGCTGCAAATAATCTATATCCAAAAACAGGTATTGCACAACAGCCTGCTCACCAGTCTGGCGTAAGAGGCTACGTAAAATTAGCTTTTGCAGTAGAGGTAGCATGTAGGTTAGCTGATTCAATTGGAGTAGATGTTTATTTAAATGTCCAAAATGAATTAGGTGAACTACTACAATCAGTTGAAACAATTCGTGCTTTACTTCGAGTTTCCGAAATAGAGTATGAGACATTACCTTCAGGCGAAGTAAGACCGGCATGGGAACCACTTGAGACGATTCGTGGCTTGCTTCCAACTATGTACCCAAGAGCAATTGAAGTAATTCAAACAATTGGTGCAGGTGGCTTATTAATGTCACCAACAGAAGCAGACTTTGAACATCCTGAACTAAGAGATGCTATGGATAAGTACTATGTTGGACGTGAAGGCGTATCCTCTTTAGACCGAGTTCAATTATTCAAACTCGCATGGGATTTATGTGGAGAAGCTTTTGGACAAAGAGCACTTCAATACGAAAGATATTATACTGGTGATCCAATTCGAAAAAGAGCAATTTACTATAACCAAATGAAACGTAAGAAAACGTTTAGTATGGTGGACGATGCATTAAACGGAGCAAAAAACTTAAAAGGAGTATCGACTAATCTAGCGAATTCTAAAGTTAACTGATTAATTTTAGAAAGCAGGGATTTTATGAAATTTTTAGCATCAAAGAGGAGGGGATCTAATGATCTCTTCAGTTCAAAAGATTTCTAGAATATTAGATTGCTTTACAGAAGAAGAACCAGTCCTAGGAAATTTAGAAATAGCTGAAAAGTTAAATATGAATGCAAGCTCGGTCCATCATTTAGTTCGAACTCTTTGTGCTGAAGGGATTTTAATTCAGGATAGTAAGAAAAAGTATCGACTTGGTTGGAAGCTGCTTGAATGGAGTAATCACGTTATGTATCAACAAGATATCTATAGCGAAGCGATTCCATTATTAGAAAATCTACTAAAAAATTATGATAGTACCGTTCATATCGGCATGTTTGATAAAGGGGACGTAAGATTTGTTTTAAAAGTTTCCTCTAAACATTCGATACCTGTTCCAACATTTATAGGTGCTAAACGGCCTGCATATTGTACGAGTACCGGTAAAATTCTACTATCATATAATCCAGCATACTTAAAAACAACGATTGAAAAAGGCTTTAAAGCTTATACAACAAATACAATTACGACTATTGATGCATTAAAAAAAGAAATGACTGCGATTAAAGAGAATGGCTATAGCATTAGCAATAATGAAAATGATCTAGGATTATTCGGAATTGCGGCTCCAATTCAAACATATACTGGTCAAACTTTTGCAGCGTTAAATATGGTTGGACCAGTTTCGTATATGATGAGCCAGGACATTGGCCGAATGATTCAGGA
Source organism: Bacillus sp. AFS001701 (assembly GCF_002559405.1). Taxonomy (GTDB): domain Bacteria; phylum Bacillota; class Bacilli; order Bacillales; family Bacillaceae_G; genus Gottfriedia. The sequence continues at coordinate 4,790 of NZ_NTZO01000292.1, forward strand.
TGTTGTGAAAACTGCTAAAACAGTCTCAAATCAGCTTGGTTATATTAATGCATAATGATAGCGCTTACTTAAGTTTAAATAAAATGAATTAATTGGAGGATTAGAGATGAATCTTAAAAGTCGTGTTTTTAATATTTTCAAATTGATTGAGGATAATAAAGAGCTATTAAAACCACCAGTTAATAATAAAGTTATTTGGGAAGATTCAGAGTATGCTGCAATGATTATTGGAGGACCAAATAAACGTAGAGACTTCCATATCGATCCAGCAGATGAATTTTTCTTTCAAATTAAAGGCAATTGCTATGTTGAGTGTATTACACCGGATGGTAAGCGTGAAGTTGTAACAGTTGGAGAAGGTGAAATTTTTATGCTTCCTTCTTTTGTTCCACATTCACCTCATAGAGTAAAAGATTCATATGGAATTGTGCTTGAACGAAAAAGAGCAGAAGGTGAATTAGAAAGCTTTGTTTGGTTCTGTGATGAGTGTAATGAAGAAATGCATAAAAAGACAGTTCAATTAACGGATATTGGTACGCAAGTAAAAGAAGCGATTGAACAATTCAATGCTAGCCTTGAATTAAGAACATGTAAAAACTGTGGTCACGTCATGAAAGAGGAAGCGGATGAATGGGTATGCGTATAGACTTTCATACACACATAATTCCAGAGGATTTACCGGATTTTTTTGAAAAATACGGTCATGAAAGATGGCCAATTTTACAACCAACATGTTCATGCGGTGCCAATATTATGGTTGCTGGAAAAGTATTTAGGGAAGTAACTGATCAAGTTTGGAGTCCTGAAAAGAGAATTGAGGACATGAAGAATGAAGATGTAACAATGCAAGTGCTCTCGCCAATTCCTGTTACCTTTTCGTATTGGGCACCAGCTCCAGCTGCATTGGAAATGGCTCAAATTCAAAATGATTTCATTGCAAATACAGTTAAAAAGAATCCTTCAAAGTTTATTGGATTAGGGACAGTACCAATGCAGAACGCTGAAATAGCTATTAGGGAAATGGATCGCTGTATTCATACACTTGGATTAAGTGGACTGGAAATTGGTACAAATGTAAATGGAACAAATCTAGACAGTGATGAGTTTAGTCCATTTTTTGAGATGGCTGAAAAATGGAATGTCCCATTGTTCATTCATCCGTGGGAAACATTAGCGAAGGATCGTACACCCGATCATAACTTTATGTACACGGTTGGAATGCCGAGTGAAACAGCTTTAGCTGCTGCTAGCTTAACTTTTGGTGGAGTGATTGAAAAATATCCAAAATTAAAGATTTGTTTTGCACATGGCGGTGGTTCATTCCCATTTATTCTGCCTAGATTAGATCAAGGATGGAAGGTATGGCCGCATTTGCGCAAAACTGCCTATCCACCAAGTCATTATGTAAGTAATTTCTATTTTGATTCTCTTCACTATGATCCTATTAATATTCAATTTTTAATTAACCGATTTGGCTATGACAAAATTGTGATGGGCTCGGATTATCCTTTCTTATTAAGAGAAACGCCACCTGGAAGAGTCATCAATCAAATGGATATTAATAAAGAAATGAAAGAAGCGATTTTAGGAAAAAATGCTCTGAAATTTTTAAATATTAAGGAGGCTGATTTACTTCATGGAAAACAAAGTATTGACTCCAGAAGATAGATTAATAAGTTTAGGTTATGCACTTAAACCGATAAGACCGGCTTCAGGTAATTATGTAAAGTCTGTTCGTACAGGTAATCTACTATTTACATCTGGTCAAGGTGTAGATGAATATCATGGCAAAGTTGGACGAGAGTTAACGCTCGAGGAAGGATATGCTGCCTCCAGGGAGTCAATGTTAAATTTAATTAGTGTATTAAAGTACGAATTAGGTGAACTTTCAAAAGTAAAACGAATTGTAAAAATATTAGGTTTCGTAAATAGTACAGAAGATTTCTATGATCATCCGAAAGTGATGAATGGAGCTTCTGACCTTTTAGTAGAAGTGTTTGGTGAAAGAGGAAAACATGCTAGATCAGCTGTTGGGATGGCACAGCTTCCACATAATACAGCGATCGAAATTGAAATGGTTGTAGAAATAGAGGATTGAAAAATTTGGTGACACTCGTGTCACCTTTTATTCTATTAGAATGGTAGGTGCCTATTATGCAAGTTACAGAGAAGAAAAATAAAACATTACCGATTGATTGTAAGCATTTTATTGATGGACGATCTATTCCTTCTTTTAATCAAAAAACATTTTTAAATATTAATCCTGCGACTGAAGAAGTATTAGGTTCTGTTTCTGAAGGTGGCGAGTTAGAAATTGATCTAGCAGTAAAAGCAGCAAAACGAGCGCTAAAAGGTGAGTGGAAACAATTTACTAGCAATCAAAGAGCGGCAGTATTAAGAAAAATCGGCGACGGAATATTAGCTCGAAAAGAAGAATTAGCGGCGTTAGAGGCAATGGATACTGGAAAGCCATATGATCTTGCTTTAGAAGTTGATATTACTAGATCGGCTCACAATTTTTATTTTTTCGCTGATTATATTACAACGTTAAGCTCTGAGTCTCATATGCAAGATCAAACTGCCTTACATTATACATATCGTAGGCCTGTAGGTGTAGTCGGAATGATTAACCCATGGAATCTCCCTTTATTACTATTAACATGGAAGCTTGCACCTTGTTTAGCGGCTGGCAATACAGCAGTTATGAAGCCCGCAGAATGGACACCAATGACAGCTACAGTTTTAGCTGAAATTTGTAAAGATGCAGGCGTACCTGACGGAGTTGTGAATGTTGTACACGGATTTGGTGCAAATGCGGCAGGTTCAGCTTTAACAGAACACAGAGATGTTGATGCCATCACATTTACTGGTGAAACAAAAACAGGCTCAGCAATTATGAAGGCGGCAGCTCCAACGTTAAAAAAATTATCATTTGAGCTTGGTGGAAAAAATCCAAATATTATCTTTGCTGATTCTGATTTAGACGAAGTGATTGAAACAACTTTAAAATCATCTTTTATGAATCAGGGAGAAGTTTGTTTATGTGGATCTAGAATTTATGTTCAGAGATCAATCTTTGATGAATTTATTGATAAATTTGTCGCAAAAACAAGGGAATTAAAAATTGGCGATCCGTTTGAAGAAGGTACAAAAGTTGGTGCGGTCATTAGTAAAGAACATTACGAAAAAGTATTATCTTATATCGAGATTGCAAAAGAAGAAGGCGGAACTATTTTAACGGGTGGCAGTAGACCAGCATCAATTGAAAAAGGATGCTTTATCACACCGACAATCATTACTGGGCTAAGTCGTGATTCTAGATGTGTAAGAGAAGAAATATTTGGTCCAGTCGTAACAGTTATGCCTTTTGATTCGGAAGAAGAAGTGATTGAATGGGCAAATGACACTCATTATGGTTTAGGAGCTACAATTTGGACAAATGATTTACGCAGAGCCCACCGTGTTGCACATCAAATTGAGGCTGGAATTATTTGGGTAAACACTTGGTATTTAAGAGATTTACGTACACCATTTGGAGGTATGAAGCAAAGCGGTTTAGGTCGTGAAGGTGGAATTCATAGCTTTGAGTTTTATAGTGAATTATCGAATATTACGATTAAATTATAAGAATAAAAAGGGGGTCTAAAGAAAATGAAGATTACTAGTGTAGACGAGCTAACGATTCTGCTGCAAGAAGCAGAAGAGAGTGGAGTTAGTATAAAAGCTTTAACTGAGATTTTCCCTGGATTAACTGAAAGGGAAGCCTATCAAATTCAATTAACGAATGTCGAAGAAAAATTGAAAAAAGGGCAAAAAATCATCGGTAAAAAAATTGGATTAACTTCGATTGCGATGCAGGAGTTATTAGGAGTAGATGAACCAGATTACGGTCATTTACTAACAGATATGAATATTCCTAATTTCGGTGAAGTTCAGGTTGCCAATATGATTTTACCAAAAGTAGAAGCTGAAATTGCATTTGTCTTAAAAAAGGATTTAATCGGTCCAAATATTACATTTGAGGATGTAGTGAATGCAACAGATTATATTGTGCCTGCATTAGAGGTAGTTGATAGTAGAATCGAAAATTGGAAAATTCGATTAGAGGATACAGTTGCCGATAACGCATCATCATGCTTATTTGTTCTTGGCAATGAACGTTTCGATGTAAAGGATATTGACTTACCGAATGTAACGATGGAATTATATCGTAATGAAGAATTAATGAATTCAGGCAAGGGAGAAGCAGTGTTAGGAAACCCAATACATTGTGTAGCATGGTTAGCCAATAAATTAAGTGAATTTGGAATCTCGCTAAATGCAGGAGAAATTATATTATCAGGAGCTTTATCAGCTGCAATTAATGCAAATGCTGGGGACTTATTTACTGCGAAGTTTCCTTTATTAGGTGACGTCTCGATTTCATTTAAATAAATGAGGTGGTAATTATGAATAAATTAAAAGTCGGAATCATTGGTTCGGGGAATATTGGAACAGATTTAATGATGAAATTACAGAATAATCCATTTCTAGAATTAACAACGATGATCGGTATTGATCCAGAATCTGATGGATTAAACCGTGCGAAGGAATTAGGAATTGAAGTAATCGATAATGGTATTCAAGGATTCATTGAACGAAAAGAACTGGCTGATTTATTGTTTGATGCAACTTCCGCAAAAGCTCATTTTCATCATGCAGAAGTACTTGGTGAATTAAAGAAGCGAGTGATCGATTTAACGCCAGCGGCAATTGGGCCATTTGTCGTACCACCTGTAAATTTAGGTTCTCATATAGTCGAAAGCAATGTCAATTTAATAACATGTGGTGGGCAAGCAACAATCCCTATCGTTCATGCGGTAGGTCAAATTGCAGAAGTTGAGTACGCAGAAATCGTTGCAACAATTAGCTCAAGAAGTGCCGGTCCTGGTACGCGTGCTAATATCGATGAGTTTACTGTAACAACGGCTCGAGGACTTGAGGAAATTGGTGGAGCTAAAAAAGGAAAAGCAATCATTATTTTAAATCCAGCAGAACCACCAATTATGATGAGAGATACAGTTTATTGCAAAGTTACGAATGAAGATTTTAACCATGAAAGCATGATTCATTCCGTTAAGCAAATGGTGAAAAAAGTTCAAGCGTATGTGCCAGGATACCGTTTAAGAATGGATCCAATCATAGATGGTTCAACTGTAACTGTTTATTTAGAAGTTCAAGGATCAGGGGACTACTTACCTAGCTATGCTGGAAACTTAGATATTATGACTGCATCAGCAGTAAAAGTAGCAGAAGAGATTGCACAATATGAAGTTGTAAAAACTGTTTAAAAAAGTGCCTAAAGAAAGTGAGGGAGTGCAATGTTTGGAAAAGAAGTCATTGTAACTGAAGTAGCACTTCGAGATGGAAGTCATGCAATTGCCCATTCGTATACAGTTGATCAAGTTGTTCGAATTGCGAAGGCTCTTGATGATGCAAAAATGCCTTTTATTGAAGTATCACATGGAGATGGTTTAGGTGGTTCTTCACTACAATATGGTTTATCGACAACAAATGAATTTGAATTGATCGAAGCAGCGGTTAATTCATGTAATCATTCAAAGATTGCTGTCTTACTATTACCTGGTATTGGAACAGTAAAAGAATTAAAAACGGCAGCAAAAATCGGAGCAAAAATGGCTCGTATAGCTACCCACGTTACTGAAGCTGATGTTTCAAAACAACATATTTCTATGTCTAAAGAGCTTGGATTAGAAACTGTCGGATTTTTAATGATGTCCCATATGGCACCAGTTGAAAAATTAGTAGAACAAGCCAAATTGATGGAAAGTTATGGTGCGGACGTCGTCTATATGGTTGACTCTGCAGGAGCATTTCTTCCACATGAAGTAAAAGAACGTATTGCTGCATTACGAGGTTCTCTTGATATTGAAGTTGGCTTCCATGCACATAATAATCTTTCCCTAGCGATGGCAAATACACTAGTAGCAATTGAAGAAGGAGCTACTAGAATTGATGGAAGTGTACGCTGCTTAGGTGCTGGCGCAGGAAATACACAAACTGAAGTGTTAATTGGTGTATTAGAACGATTAGGAATTAAGACAGGAATTGATTTCTATAAAATGATGGACTTAGCAGAGGAGATCGTTGCACCAATTCTTAAAACACCACAAGAGATTACAAAAGGTAGTCTAATTTTAGGCTATGCAGGAGTGTATTCTAGTTTTCTATTACATGCCAATCGAGCAGCTAAAAAATGGAATGTTGATGCAAGAGATATCTTAATTGAATTAGGAAAACAAAAAGTAGTCGGTGGGCAAGAGGATATGATTCAAGAAGTTGCTTGTATGTTAGCAAATAAAAAATTGTCTGTTTTTTGAAAAGGAGCCGAGTTTTATGATAACTGAAATCGCAAATAAAATATATATGCACCAAAAAAACGGTCTTGAAATGGATAAAATTACAATTGAACATCCAGAATTAAACGTTCATAATGCTTATGAAATACAAAAATTAAGTATTGATCATGCGATTAAAAATGGTGATCCATTAATTGGTTGGAAAATGGGACTAACAAGTATTGCTAAACAAAAATCTGTTAACGTTGATGAGCCGATTTATGGACGCTTAACAAAATCGATGGAATTAGAAGAAAATGAATTAAAGATGGAAGGTTCAATCCATCCGAGGGTTGAGCCAGAAATCGCATTTATGATTAACAAGCCATTATTTGGACAGGATGTAACAGCAAAAGATGTATGGGAAGCAACCGAGTATATTGTACCTGCATTAGAAGTAATCGATAGTCGATATAAAAATTTCTCATTTACACTGACAGATGTTGTAGCAGATAATGCATCTTCATCAAAATTTATCATTGGTAAACAGCAATATTCACCTACATATACTTCTTGGGATGAAATTAAAGTTGAATTATATAAAAATGGGGTTAAAGTACAAAGTGGTATAAGTTCTGATGTACTAGATCATCCAGTAAAATCTGTCGTAAAGTTAGTGCAGATGCTAAGTAAAAACGGTGAACAAATTGAGCCAGGGATGATTATCTTAACGGGTGGTATTACAGAAGCGATTCATGTTGAAGAGGGCGATATTGTAGAAGCACGTTTTGATGGAATCGAGACAATGAAACTACAAGTAACGAGGTAATAAACTATGCCAATCATTCAAATTCAATTGATTGAGGGTAGAAGTTCAGAATTAAAAAAGCAGCTAATGAGAGAAATTAATGAAGTTGTTTGTCGTACATTGGACGTTCAGCCAGCACAGGTAAGAATTTTAATAAACGAATTTGAAAAAGAAAATTGGTCCATTGGTGGAGTTGCAAAGGATGAGTAAAAAAAGTCCCTTTTTTAAGGGGCTTTCAGACTGTAGACAAAC
>NZ_NTZO01000293.1 GCF_002559405.1 Bacillus sp. AFS001701
CTAATTGCGATTCTCCAATTTTAATTGCGATTACGCGTTTTTAATTGCCATTTCCCTTTTTTAATTGCGATTCCAAGATTTTAATTTCGTTTCCCTTTTTTGATTGCGTTCCCTTTTTTAATTGCCCCCCAAGATTAATACGATTTTTCATCTAAAATAACAACTCTACTATTAATTCATCCCACCTTAAATAAAAATCAGAATTTTTCATACAATTTTCAAATCTTAGTTTGTTAAATTACCTTTTTTTGGATAGAATGGATTTGTAGGCTTTTAAAGTCTTAATACATAACATTAGGAGTGAAAAAAATGCCAATCGATGTTTATTTAAATTTTAATGGTAATACACGTGAAGCAGTTGAATTCTATGCGGCTGTATTTAACACAGAAACACCAAAAATTATGACTTTCGGTGAAGCACCCCCAAATCCAGAATACCCACTACCTGAAGAAGCGAAAAATTTAGTTATGCATACTAGATTGAACATTAGCGGTAGCAACGTTATGTTCTCTGATACTTTCCCTGGTTTCCCTTTTAACCAAGGTAATAATATTCATTTATCTTTTTTAAGTGAGGACTTAGAAGAACTTAGATCTGTCTTTACTAAATTAAGTGATGGCGGTAAAGTAGAAATGGAACTTCAAGAAACATTTTGGAGTAAAGCTTATGGTAGTCTAACAGATAAATTCGGCATTCATTGGATGTTTAATCACGGTACTGGTGAATTTTAATTTATAGATAAAAAAAAGGAAATGAACCCTCCATTAGCAGGATTCATTTCCTTTTATTTCACATATCTCTACTACACTTCCTCACCTGAGATATCTCTCATCTTGCTCCTCAATCTATATTTCTTTTCATTCAGAATATTTACTATATAATAAGGTATATTTCTAGTTCTCTAAAAGCAGGTGAAATTTTATGCAAATACTATTAAAACGGTTATCACAAAATAGAGAAAAACTTAGCCAGCTTGAAAAACAAGTATTGGATTATATTTTGCAAAATACGGATTATATTACGAAGCTGAATCTTGATGAATTATCAAAAGAGCTTTATGTATCTACAGCAACAATTAGTAGAACCTGCCAGCAATTAGGCTTTCGTGGGTTTCAGGATTTAAAATATACCCTTTCAATGGAAACAAATAAAGTTCAAAGTCCAGTTTCCTCTACCTCCTATCTCCTTAATACACATATGGAGAGAATGAAAGAAGAAATGGAAAAAACATTAGAATATATTGATGAAGAGAAGATCAAGCTAGCTGCTAGTTATCTAAAGCAAAGTACACATGTTGAAATATTCGGAGTTGGTAACTCACTTCCCGCTTGTGTTGACGCTTCTAGAAAACTCATGTTTGCAGGAAAGTTATGTAATGCGCGAACTGATTGGGACGAGCTACGTAGTGCTGCAAATAGTTTAGCAGAAAATGATTTGGCCATACTAGTTTCATATAGTGGGGAGACTTTACATATGTTAGAATTTGCCCATATTTTAAAGAAAAGGAACGTTAAAACGATCGCCATAACTGGAAGCCACTCAAATCGTTTACAAAGTGAAGTAAGTTTATCCCTTCAAGCATATATTACAAGCACATACTTTGGTGAGCTTGATATGACTTCAAGGTTTCCATTAAGTATGGTACTAGATTTCATTATTATTGCCTATTTAAACGAAATGAAAATATGTTAGTTTTCAAAAGAGACAGAAGTCGTCTATTATCAGACCACTACTGGCTCTTTTTATTTATGAAATTATTAGTCCACTGAAAGTAAGCAATATACAAAAAATGTACACGCTTACATAAACACCTCAAACGGTTGTTAAACGATTTTGTCGTGAGTATTCTTAAGACATAATAAAAAACGAAGGAGCTAAAAACATGGCAAAGAAGAAATCCGTTAAATCACAACTATGGGAATTTTTTCAAGGGCTAGGTAAGACCTTTATGGTACCTGTAGCATTATTAGCCTTTATGGGTCTTATATTAGGGATCGGAAGCTCATTTACAAGTCCGACAACTATCGAGACATTCCCATTTTTAGGAAACTCCGTACTCCAAGTTATTTTTAGCTTTATGTCCACTATTGGTGGATTTGCATTTTCATACTTACCAGTTTTATTTGCAATGGCAATTCCGTTTGGACTTGTACGATATGAAAAAGGTGTCGCTGCTTTCTCTGGATTTGTTGGCTACGTCATCATGCACTTATCAATTAATTTTTATTTAACAGAAACAAATCAATTAGTAGCAGCAGATAAAATGCGCCAAGCTGGTCAAGGTATGGTTATGGGGATACAAACAATTGAAATGGGTGTACTAGGCGGTATCATCGCCGGTATCGTTGTTTATTTGTTGCATAACCGCTTCTATAGTATTAAACTCCCGGATGCATTTGCATTTTTTGGTGGTGCCCGCTTTGTTCCAATTATAACGACACTTGCATTATCAGTTGTTGGGATCATCATTCCGATGATCTGGCCAATTTTCGCAATTGCCATTACAGGAATCGGAAGTTTAATTCAAAAATCTGGCGTTTTTGGACCATTTTTATTCGGTGCCGGTGAGCGTTTACTACTACCATTCGGCCTTCACCATATTTTAGTGGCAATGATTCGATTCACAGAAGCTGGTGGTACTGAAGTCGTTAACGGTCAAACGGTTTCTGGAGCCCTAAATATTTTCTATGCACAATTAAAAGCCGGAGCTCCGATTAGTCCATCAGCGACAGCTTTCTTATCCCAAGGTAAAATGCCTACATTCATGTTTGGTTTACCGGCAGTAGCGCTTGCGATTTATCATACTGCCCGTCCAGAAAATCGTAATAAAATTAAGGGACTTTTAATCTCTGGTGTTATTGCAACTTTTGTAACCGGTATCACTGAGCCAATCGAATTCTTATTCTTGTTTGTTTCTCCACCTTTATATTTCATTCACGTTATTTTAACGGGACTAGGTTTTATGGTAATGGCTTTATTACATTTAACAATTGGTAACACAGATGGTGGAATATTAGACTTTATTATTTTTGGCGTTTTACAAGGAGTAAAAACAAAGTGGTATCTTGTACCTGTAGTAGGAGCAATTTGGTTTACCGTATACTATTCAGTTTTCAGATATGCAATTTTGAAATTCAATTTAAAAACTCCTGGTAGAGAAGAAAAAATTGATGATCAACAAAGTGAGGAACCATTAGTGAAAGGAACAAATGCCCAAGCATTAAAAATTCTTACTGCTTTAGGTGGCAAAGAGAACATTCAATCACTAGATAACTGCATTACAAGATTAAGACTTGTTGTAGATAATATGAATATAGTTAATGAAAAAGTTCTAAAGGATTGTGGTGCACTTGGTGTTGTAAAACTAGACGAACACAATTTACAAGTAGTCATTGGTCCGCAAGTTGGTATTCTTAAAACACAATTAGAAAAATTATCATCTTAAATAAATTGGGGTTGTACGAAATGAAATACAAATTTGATCAGGTAGTTGATCGGACCGGTACTTATTGTACACAGTGGGACTATATTGAAGATCGATTTGGAGTGCCAGATTTACTACCATTCTCGATTTCAGATACTGACTTTCAAAGTCCCGATGAAATAGTACATGCATTAGAAAAGCGAATGAAACACGGTATATTTGGCTATACGCGATGGAATCATGCTGAATTTAAAAAATCAATAATAGATTGGTTTCGCAAGAGATTCTCCTGTGAAATTAAAGAAGATTGGATTGTTTATAGTCCTAGTGTCATTTATTCAATTTCAAAAATAATTGAATACTTGACAAATGTTGGTGATCATGTTGTTATCCAAACTCCTGCCTATGATGCCTTCTTTAAAGTAATACAAGATAACAATCGTTTCATTTCTAACAATCAATTAATCTACGAAAATGGAAAATATCGAATCGATTTTGATGATTTAGAACAAAAACTGGCTCACGAGCGTGCCAAGATTTTTCTACTATGTAGTCCGCATAACCCTTCAGGACGTGTTTGGACAAAGTATGAATTGGAAAGGATTGTAGGCTTATGTAATAAACATAATGTATTTATCATTTCTGATGAAATTCATATGGATATCGTATATGAACCTAATTTCCATAATCCGATTATAAAAACTAGCATCAATTTGGAGAATGTATGTATTTGTACTTCTGCAAGTAAAACGTTTAACACTCCTGGACTAGGTGGATCATATATGATTTTACCTAACCAAATGATCAACAAAGAATTCCTTCTATCTTTAAAAAATCGAGATGGCCTTTCATCTGCAAGCATTTTTGGGACGCTAGCGACAATCGAAGCCTATAAAACCTGTGAGGACTGGGTTGATGAATTAGCTGAATATACTCATGATAATTTAAAGATAGTTAAAAATTATCTTAACAATCATCTCCCAAAACTTAAATTTACATTACCAGAATCAACATACTTAGCGTGGATTGATACTACCGGGCTACCTTTTTCTAGTGAGCAATTACAACATGCCCTTGTTCATCACGCAAAAGTTGCCATCATGCCCGGAGAGACATATGGTGAGGCTGGGAAAGGATTTATCCGTATGAATATTGGATGTCCCAAATCTAAAATTATTGAAGGATTAAATCGTTTAAAAAAAGCAATAGATTACTTAGAAAGTAATAGATAGTTAATTTAATAACCCTCTAAAAGTAGAAGATCCGCAAACTACTTTTAGAGGGTTATTCA
>NZ_NTZO01000294.1 GCF_002559405.1 Bacillus sp. AFS001701
TCATGAACACCTTATGAGGAACCAAACTCCCTCTTCATCTCTTTTTACGTCCTCATGAACACCACATGAGGAACCAAAACTACATCTTTTCCCTTTTTACTTCCTCATGAACACCTTATGAGGAACCAAACTCCCTCTTCTTCTCTTTTTACTTCCTCATGAACACCTTATGAGGAACCAAAACTTCATCTTTTCCCTTTTTACTTCCTCATGAACACCTTATGAGTAAGCATACTCCATCTTATTCCCTTTTTACTTACCCATAGACACCTTATAGCTAATTAAACTCCATTACTCATGAATCTTCTTATATCATAGTAGGTTTATTTATGAACATTAAGCGACAATGTTCAATTTTCAAACTTGTCATTCTTGATTTAATTGTCAAAATCCCTTTAATAAATTTTCTTTTTCCTATGATACACTTTACTAAAAAGGAGGATCTTATTTATGGCTAGAGCAGAAGAATTGTTAAAGGATAAATTTGTTTGTTCGAAATGTAAACATACTCACGCCAAAACGAAAGAAGTATCAATTTCGGGTTCAGGTTTAAGTAAGTTACTAGATATTGATTATAATCATTTCTTATTTGTTTCTTGTTTAAATTGCGGTTTTGTTGAAGTTTATAATCCTTCCATTTTAGAAGGTAAAACCCGTGGTGAGTTAACTACAATTCTTGATATTCTTTTTGGATAGTGAGTGATGGTTCTATTATGATGTTCTGGCTTGTTGTGGCTGTTCTTTTTCTTGTTTATTTTATTGGAGTTGGTTACTATTTTACGCAGCAGGTTTTGTTTATGAAAACAAATTCGCTTGAGTTTATTTATCAGCGCGAGTTGGAAAATTTTCGGTTTGATGAAGGATTGTATCGTTCTGTTCAAAAACAGCCCTTTTCTATTCAATCTCGTTATGGGTATGAATTAAAGGGATACTTGTTTGAGGCCTTTGATACAAATAATTGGGTCATTATTACACATGGTGTAACGGTTAATAAGAATAACTCTATTAAATATGCTGAGCTATTTTTAAAGCTTGGCTTTAATGTACTTACTTATGATCATAGGCGTCATGGGGAGTCAGGTGGACATACTACTAGCTATGGATATTATGAGAAATATGACTTACAATCTGTTGTTCAATATTTAAAGGATTTAAAAGGTGAGATTGTTCTTGGCATTCATGGGGAGTCAATGGGAGCTTGTACAATGTTACAATATGCTGGTTTTGTTGAGGATTCTGCAGCTTTCTATATTTCAGACTGCGCGTTCTCTACATTTGAGGAACAGCTTACATATCGTTTGAAAATGGATTATAAACTTCCTAAATGGGCAATCCTTCCAGTTTCTAGCATTTGGTTAAAGCTTCGGAATGGGTTTTTCATTAAAGATATTTCCCCTTTACTGGCAACACATAATATTAAAAATCCCGTTTTATTTGTTCATAGTAAACCAGACCCTTATATTCCATTTACACATACACTTAAATTATTTGAAGCGAAAAATCAAAATAAGAGAGAACTATTCATTGCTGAAAATGGTGCACACGCTATGAGTTTAAATGAAAACAAAGATGATTACTATTTAATTGTTTCATCTTTTTTAAATAATATTGGCCTTAACCATCATTCAATATAAAAACTGGACAGAGTTTTTCTCTGCCCAGTTTTTATTGTTAAAGAGCTGCCTCTAAAATTTTCAATGCATCTTCTTGATCTAATTTTTTGAAGTTACCAAATGGTCCATATTTAACCGTTTTAGCAGCCATTTCAGGTAGTTGCTCTTTTGTAATATCGTACTCACTTAAACGACTTGGCGCACCGATCGAGTTCCAAAATGTGCTTAAAGCTTTAATACCAGCTAATGCCCATTCTTCTTTTGACATTGATTCTTGCCCTATATCAAACACTCTATCTGCAAATTGACAGAAACGATCAACATTTTCGCTCATTACATATTCCATCCAATGAGGGAAAATAATTGCTAAACCTCCGCCGTGTGGAATATCTGTTACTGCAGAAACTGCATGCTCGATATTATGTGTAGCCCAATCACCTTGGACACCCATACTTAAGATTCCATTTAATGCCATCGTACCACTATATAATAGTGTTTCACGCGCTTCATAATCATCCAATTTCTCTACTGCGATTGGAGCAGTTTCAATAACTGTTTTTAAAATACCCTCACAAAAACGATCTTGAATTTTTGTATTCGTTCCATGGTGGAAATATGATTCAATAACATGTGACATTATATCCACTGATCCATAAACTGTTTGATCACGAGGAACTGTAAATGTATTTTGAGGATCTAGTATAGAAAACGTTGGGTAACTAAATTTACTTCCCCAACCTAATTTTTCATTTGTTTCCCAATTTGTAATAACTGACCCAGCGTTCATTTCTGAACCAGTTGCTGCAAGCGTTAGTACTGTTCCAAATTTTAATGCATCTGTTGGGAATGCTTTACGTGTAATAACATCCCAAATCTCACCATCAAATTTCGCACCAACTGCAATAGCTTTTGTACAGTCGATTACAGAACCACCACCAACAGCTAAAACAAAGTCAATATTTTCTTCTTTACAAATTTGTATACCTTTATGAACTGTTGATAATTTAGGATTTGGTTCAACTCCGCTTAGTTCATAAACAGTTTTATCAGTTTCTTTAAGAATGCCTACTATTTGATCGTATAGGCCATTTCTCTTAATACTTCCACCACCGTATACAACTAAAACATTCTTTCCAAAGCTAGCAGCCTTTTCTTTTAACTTTTGTACACTATCTTTACCAAATATTAATTCAGTTGGATTTGCAAATGTAAAAAAATTCATATGTATCCCTCCTATTGTTCAAACTTAATTTTAACTTAAACAATCGAAAGGATGCATCTTAAACGACTTTTGTTTCGAATATTTTTTCATTTATTGGGAACACTAAATAATCGTATGAATGATTCAAAATAAATCTAACTTTTTCATATTTAAATCCCACTTTTTCATATAGTCGGCGAGCAGAAGGTTTGTCTTGATCTACATTTAATGAAACTCGTGCAATCCCTTTGTTTTTAGCAAAAGAGAGTAATCCTTCTAATAATTCAGTTCCAATTCCTTTGCCTTGATAATCTGGATTCACTGACAATGTATCAATATAAAAATCTTCATCATCTGCTTCTTTATCAACTTTAACATCTTGTATATTTAAATTACGACTTATTATCTCAAGCATTTCACGATCAAGTACTGATAATTCCAAGGAATGGTAGGCTATAATCACTCCTACTACTTTTCCTTCAATTTCTTTCACTAAACAATTATGGTAACTTAGTCGATTTTGTTCAGATTGAACGTAATATTCTAAAATTGGGGTTGCTTGTTCGTATGATGATGTCCCTGTTAACATAAATACAATATCTTCAATCGCTTGTACAATTAGAGGGACAATTTGTTTGGCATCTTCTTTTTTTGCTATTCGAATCATGAATTGTCACTCCTTAACTTAAATTTTACTTAGTTTCTCTTTAACATTTTGTTAGTATAAAAAAACAACCTTTTCATTTTATAATATATCCATGGTAATTTCATGCTAAAAATTAATACTTTATTAAAATCTACCATTTATTTTAACATAAATGTAATATATAATAATTCTAAGATGTGTAGGAGGAAATTTAATATGTCTGATGTTCAAATTAAGGTTTTAGATAATGGTCCTTTACGTGTCACTGGAACTGTTGATTTAGTTGATGCTGAAGGGAATGTATATCCGCAAAAAGCAGCTTTCTCATTATGTCGATGTGGCATGTCAAGTAAATTACCATATTGTGACAGTACTCATAAAGGAAAATTCGAATCTGTCGTTCGAGCTCCTAAAGAATCAGAATAATTTTATTTTTCTGGCGCCGATTATTGGGCAATTCTAAATAATCGGCTTTCTTATGTCCTCATACCTTTATTACCTTTGAATCATTCATAAAACTGATCTAATCACATTTACATTTAGGGAATGCACTATTAAGGGGGAAATAATATGAAAAAGGTATTAGCTTCAGTCGTTTTATCTGCAGCATTAGTAGTACCAGGCGTAACTGCATATGCAGCGCCAAATGCAAATGAATTAAAAACTTATTTAGTTAGTATCGACCTAACTCAAAAACAATTAGAGGATTATTTAAATTCTTACTACGGTGAGTCGATCTCTGATTTCGATTCAGTTGATGAGTTAAAAGATACTTTGGGTGAAAGACTTACACAAAAAACTTTAGACGATCTTCTAGATGAGTACGGTTACACTGAAGATGAAATTATCGATCTAGCAGTCTATTATGATGATATGGATAAAAATGCATCATTACTAGATACATATTATTTTACTTCTGATATCGAAAACTTAATTTATTTAGATGAAGATGAGTCAGGTAGTGTAGAAGATGAATTCCCTTCTATGGAAGATATTTCTTCTGCTCTTTCAGAGTTCGGAATTACTGAAGCAGAGATTAATAATCTATCTTCATACCTAGAAAAAGTTGTAAATGATGATCCTGCTATTGAGGCAAAATTAGAAGCACTTGGAGAACGTGCATCTGCATTAGAAGAAAATTATCCTGAATTTTTCTCAATGGATACAGAGGCTACTCCAGAAGAATTACCAGCTGAATTAAAAGTAGAACTAATGAATATCGTTAAAGAGCTTCAATCTACTTTAAAAATTGATATTAAAGTTGCAATTGAACAAAATGGCGTTAAAACTCCTCTAACTTTTGCTAAATTACTTACAATGGATGATTCTATGGATTCTATGGAAAATGTAAAAGTATATTTAGAGATTTATGACAACGCTGGTAATCTATTATTAGACGCTGTATTTTCACCTGAGGAACTTATTGGTGATGACGAAATAGTAGATATCGTTAAAGATACTCAAAAAGCAATTAAAAACCCAAAACCAACTGTTACAGTAAGAACGGAAAATGGCGGTAAACTTCCAACTACTGCAACTCATACAACTGAATGGACAATGGTTGGTATGTTAATGATGTTAACTGCTGTTGTTTTACGTAAAAAGGTAATTGTTAAACGATAAGCTATGAATCGTAAACGAAAAGTACTACTTATTTTTTCAGCACTCCTTTTTATTGTCGGATTATTTTTTGCTACAACAAATGCTTATTCTTTAATTAAAACCTATGTGCTGTATAAACAGTCCAAGGATGATTTCAAAAAAGAAATCAAAACAGAAACAGCAACTAAATTGAAGCAAATTAAAAGAGACGAACCGCTTTACAAGACTTATCCTAAATTTGGCGATGAAATGGGTTCATTAACAATTCCTCGAATTTCTGCAACTCTACCAATCTTCCACGGGACAGATGAGGATGAGCTTGCAAAAGGAATCGGTCATTATGCTAAATCTGTGATGCCAGGTGAAAGAGATAATAGTGTTCTTGCTGGACATCGAGATACTGTATTTCGCGAGCTTGGCAAAGTAAAAGTGGGCGATCCGTTAATTGTTAAAACTTCGGCTGGTACATTTACTTACAAAGTTCATAAGATTCGTATCGTTGATAAAGATGATCGCACTGTTATTATCCCAAAACCAAGACCAACTTTAACGGTAAGCACTTGTTATCCGTTTAATTTTATTGGACATGCACCACAGCGTTATATACTTGTAGCTAGTTTAGTTAAATCAGAAGTAAATAAATAAACAAAAAAATGCTTACTATTTAATAGTGAGCATTTTTTTATTAGTAGTTTCATATTTTCATTAATTTTCTAATGCAGCCCAAAACTTTTCGTTATTTAAATTGCGAACACTCCATTGGTAGTGTCCATCACTGCAAGTTTCCGAAAAGAAATTTGCCGAATAGATACTATAAAAAAGAATGTACAAATGGATTGTACTTCTAACTTCTTCGCCTAATCGATTAACTACTTTATTTAAATATTTTTCTAGCTTTGTTTCACCCAATTCATCATATAAATCAAATAAAATCCAGCTTAGTGCAACATCAAATAATGGGTCTCCATATAATGTCATTAATCCGAAATCAATTACCCCATTAATTTGTCCATCTGAATTTACTAATAGATTTGATGGATAATAATCACCATGTACTAATGCATATTCCCCTTCATATCCAACTGAAATTGCATCCATTAATCGTTTTAATTTCACATCGTAATCTAATACATCTCTTTTCAAATATCGATCTACTTCTGTATTTTTTCTTAGTAACGATTGTTTTAAAAAATCGTTCCAGTCCTTTGAACAAATTTCATCATAATCACTTAATAATTTAATGCCTTTAAATTGCTCTTCCAATTCAATCTTTTGAATACTTAATATTGTAGATAGATAGTTTTCAAAGAAAGAATCTAATACTTGCTCATCATAATTTGATAAATCCTTTTGAATATTTTTGCCTTCAATTCGTTTTTCAATTGTTAAAACAACGTCCTTCTCTTTTATAATCTCGTGAATTTTTGGTAATTCAAAATTTGCATCACTTGAATTCATAGATTCATAAAATTGCTTTAATATTTCTAGCTTTGAATATGCGGTTGGTTTATATAATTTTAAGACTCTCTTTTGATCATAAGAGTAAACTTCTGCTTCTTGCCCCTTTCCTAAAAAATTCGCTTCGCTTATATTGTACTTATTCAAAATGTAACCCCTAACATTTTGTGTGATCATCTTTAGTTCCCCATTTTCCTTTATTTATCTTTTTTCAATTCTATTTCTACTCATTACCACTTCTTCCAAAATAGCCTACTATTTCTTATACGGCAATATATATTCTACTCTTCTTTTGATCCCCATGAACCTTGTGCTTTTCGTATGTAGAGGATTTGACCAATATGATAAGCATTATGAGTACATAGATTAGATAACGCTCCCCACCAGATTGCATCTACTGGAAAATTTGGAATTTGTTCATATAGCCTTGATTCATCTGCTTCACTTATAGCTTGCTGCCAATTGGCTAAATTCTCATCTAACCGTCTAACAAGCGCCTGCCAATCCTCTTTTGTTAAATTTTCCATCTCTCGAAAAGTCGAAGCATTACTTTCAATCACCTCAGTTGGTATTTCTCCTTTAAATCTTTTCAACCATCGTTCATTATAGAAATACAGATGGTATACGATTTCACTAATTGTATGAGTAAAATCATTTTGTCTCCAACTTATATCCTCTAAACTTAAATTCTCCAATGCTAAACTTAAAGGTTGAATCCAACTTTCAACATTTCGACAGACTTCTAATTGATCTAATAGAAACTCTTTTTTACTCATAGATCATTCTCCCTTGTTAATTTTATACTTTACGATATGTACTTTCGTGGTTATTACTAGATTCACCTTTATTACTTTATGATTTTGACCTAATAAAAAATGCACTACTTTTTAAAAAGCAGTGCATTCTTATAACGGAATAGGGAATCTTTTGAGGAGTAATGTTTAAATCTTGGACTAATGAACTTTGAATAGATTAATTGTTGCCCCAGCGCCTTGTAACAACTTAACATCTCCAACAAAGTCAAACAATTGAAGTGAAATTGTATCTCCAGCGTCTAATGGTAAGATCATTTGGCTACCGTAAATGGATCTATTCACTTCATTTACGATTGCTGATGCATTTATAGGTCTACCATTTACTAATATTCTTGTAGATACGGCTAATAGTGCATTTAAATTCACTGTGTAAGTAATAAAATAATTACCTGGTGTCTCAACTGTTAATTGATCATTTGCTTGATTAATTGTAATTCCTTCACCTAAATACTGAAATGATGGAAAAGTTACAATTGTACCTTCTTTTATAACGGAAACTGTTCCACCACTATTCGTAACAAATGCAAAACTTTCGCCAGGAGGTATTGGTGGAAAACGATGTCTTGGCGGTCTTGGGTATCTCATACTATCACCTTTTCTTATTATTTAGACATAAATCCTCTTAGGAGTAACAGATTAAAGGCTTGTCTATATTTGTTGATATATTTTATTAATATGAAAGTTTTTTCTTTTCGTTACAGCATGTCCACAAG
>NZ_NTZO01000295.1 GCF_002559405.1 Bacillus sp. AFS001701
ACTTTTCTACTATTTCCTTAGTACCAAGATTGGAGCAAATGAATACTCTATAGGACAAGCACTTTAAGGAGAGGATTAGTCTATAGTGTCTAATACAATTAAATATTTTCAATATGCCCAAGAAGTTTCAAAAAAGATTGGCTGGTTACCCGAAGTAATTTATACTCAATGGCAAGTAGAAACAGCACATTTTACGTCTGAAAATTTTAAGAAAAATAACAATATCGCAGGTCAAACGTGGTATCCAGGTTTACCAATTAGTAGTAGAGGAACAGCAAGACCTAAAAATGAAGGTGGTTATTATATAAAATATAATGATCCAGTTCAGGGCTATGTTGATTTTATTTTAAATAATCCAAGATACAGTAAAGTTAGAACATACAAAACTGCTGATGAGCAATTTAAAGCGATTGCTGATGCAGGATGGGCAGTAGCTCCTAATTATGCAGATGTGCTCATCTCGGTTAATAATGCAAATATAAAAAATGGATTATATAAAAGGATTATTCAAATTGAGTTACACCCTTATAAAGGAATCCTAAAAAAAGGATCAAGGGGAATACAAGTAAAGAAAATTCAAGAAATAGTAGGCGTTAAAGTGGATGGGATTTTCGGGATTTTAACTGAAAAAGCAGTGAAAGAATTTCAAAGAAAAAATGATTTAGTAGTTGATGGAATTGTTGGGATAAAAACATGGGGCAAACTTTTCAATCCAACAAATCTATAAGGTATTTAATCATTTATTAAATGACCTGTATGATTATAAATACAGGTTTTTAATTTTAACCTACTACATAAGAGGGTTTGAAAGAATTTTATAGAAAAGTTAACAATAACCATTTAAGAAAAGGAGAACGAAAGTGGAAATTAGAAATGCGGTAATGAATGATTGTGAATCAATCGTAATTCTGGATTCTCAAATTATTGAAAGTCGAATTAGAGAAAATCAAATTAAACGATCAATTGAAGAAAATCGATGCATTATTTGTGAAATGAATAAGAGGATAGTAGGTTATATGATTTATCATAAATTTTTCTTTAGCCATTTATTTATTGATTTAATAATTGTTTCACCAAATACGAGGAGGCTTGGTATCGCGAAAAATCTCATGAAATATGTTGAAGGTTTTTCAGAAAAGAAATTATTTTCCTCTACTAACAAATCAAATATCCAAATGCAAAAAGTATTTCAATCTCTAGGATATATTGAAAGTGGATTTATCGATAATTTGGATGAAGGAGATCCTGAAATTATTTATGTTAAATTAATAGATTAAACGATATTTT
>NZ_NTZO01000296.1 GCF_002559405.1 Bacillus sp. AFS001701
TTAATATAGAGAATAAATTATAACTTTTAAAAAAGACGATTGTAATTATTTGTACAAAAACAATATAAGCCAGATAAATACTCATTTTAATTTAGCGAATGACAATAAACGGAGTCATTTTTTCGAGCGATTTTTTGCCAATTCCATTTACGGACTCTAATTGTTCTACTGAAGTAAACGGTCCGTTTTTATCAATATAATCTAAAATATTTTTTGCTTTTGCTGGACCAACACCTGGAATTTTTTCCAATTCTGACTGTGATGCATGGTTTATATCAATCATCTCATTTTGTTTGGTTTCATCCCCCCTATTAGTCATTATAGTCTGATCGGTTTCTTCTCCAATAAATGGTACATAAATGACCATCTCGTCAACTATTTTTTTAGCTAAATTAACCTTATTAACATCAGCTTTTTCTTTAAATCCTCCTGCCAATTTAATCACATCAAAAACACGTTCTCCTTCGTTACATTGGATTACACCTGGTTTTTGAATTGCTCCTTTTACATCAACCATAAATACTTTCGAATTCACTGGTATACTAACTTCTTTTTTCTGATCATCGTTCTTCTTTTCTATTTTTTCTTCGAGTGATTTCTTTGCAAAAACTACTTCATTTTTATGCTCAGTTTGATAAAAATTTACAACTAAAATACCGACAATTACGAGACAAATCCAAACTAGTTTATTATGAATTAACTTTTTCATTATTAGTCCTCCATTTTAACTTAATCATTATTTTCGACCTTGCTTCATATAGTGTAGGAGAGAATGTATGCAAAGGAAGGGATGCACTCATGAACGTAGGAATCATAGGTACAGGAAATATGGGCACCATTTTGCTCAATGGATTAATAAAATCAAATGCCGTGAAGCCCTCCGAATTAACTGTTACAAACCGTTCAATGTATAAAGCTTATGAGCTAAAAAATATATATCCTGATTTAAATGTAGTTGAGACAGCCAAAGAAGTAATTACGGCTTCAGAAATTGTATTAGTGTGTGTAAAACCTTTAGAAATTCAGCCACTATTATCATCTTTACAAAAACATTTCACTAAAAAACATTGCGTTATATCGATCACTAGTCCGATTAATGTTGATCAATTAGAGGCGATATTACCCTGTCAAGTTGCACGCGTTATTCCAAGTATTACAAATCAAGCATTGAGTGGGGTAACTTTAGTTAATTTCGGGAATAGGTGTACGGCCAAAATTAAGGAACAAATAATCGAGCTTTTTTCGAACATATCTAAACCAGTCATGATTACAGAAGATATCACAAGAGTTTCATCGGATATCGCAAGCTGTGGACCTGCATTTTTTAGTTACTTACTTCAAAAATTTATCGATGCTGCTGTTTGTCAAACTTCAATTTCAAAAGAGCAAGCAACGATCTTAGCAGAAGAAATGATTATTGGTTTTGGAAAACTAATTGAACAAAAACATTTTACCCTTGAAACACTTCAAGAAAAGGTATGTGTAAAAGGCGGAATAACTGGAGAAGGTATTAAAGTATTAGAAGCTCGTGTTGGAGATTTATTCGAAGAAATTTTTGAAAAAACACATGATAAGTTTGAAAAGGAAATTGAGCGTGTAAAGGAACAATTTTGATTAAAAATAATTATACTGCTTTACTCCATTCGTAACAAAAATACAAAATTCAATTTTGTACGTCTAACAA
>NZ_NTZO01000297.1 GCF_002559405.1 Bacillus sp. AFS001701
TTTTTCTAATGTTAAAATAGTAGTGATTAAAATATTTTTGCGAAAATGGAGGTCAAGTATGAAACTTAATTATGAAATTAATTTGGATGATTATATTGAATTTAATTTACATCACTTAAAACACTCAAAAACTGTTCAAAAATCGTTAATTAACCAACGTATTGCTGTGAGTTTAATCTATTTAGTAATACCATTTTTAATTTCCTTTCTTTTCAAACAACCGCTTTTTGGTTATTTACTTGCCTTTTCGTTAGCAGCCATTGTTTGGTTCATTTATTTTCCAAAGTATTTCTACCGTTCATCAAAAAACAAAATGATTAAGCATTTAACTGAAAAGAACGATCAATCATTATTTGGAGAACATTCTCTAAAGGTAGATGAGAATGGGATTAAAGAAATTACACAATCAAGTGTTCATGAAATAAAGTGGGATGATATAGTTGAAATAAAAGGAACGAAGAATTACTTTTATATATACTTTACAAGTATGCAAGCCATTGTAGTGCCACTAGAAGCAATAAAAGATGATATGGAGAGATTATTGCAATTCTACAGAAAATATAATATTCAAGTCTTATATTGCTAGTTGAATAGTGTATTCTAATCTCTAAAAGTTCAAGTTAATTTAACTTGAACTTTTTTATTAGTACTTTTCATTCTAAATCAAGAAAGAAGAATTATGATAAAATGTAAAAAAAGGAGGGTACTCACTTGGAGAATTGTATAAAGGTTTCAGTTCGAACGCTAGTTGAGTATGCTCATACAGCGGGAAGTATCAATGTAACATATAAAAGTTCGGTTTCATTAATTGAAGGAACAAAGGCACATCAAAAAATCCAAAGAGAATATGGTGAAGAGGATGTAAAAGAACGACCTATATCCGGCACCATAGAATTGGATCAATTGGTGTTTCAGATAGAAGGTCGATGTGATGGATTATTACTGAAGGATGATCAATATATAATAGAAGAAATTAAATCAACAATGAAGGATTTGAATGAAATAAATGAAAATTCATATCCTGTTCATTGGGCTCAAGCAAAAGTTTATGGGTATTTTATTTGTGAAGAATTACAGCTTGAAAAGATTACACTTAGACTTACATATTTTAATATTTTAACTGAGCAAAAAATAAGCTTCGATCTTTTGTTTACCAAGGATGAATTAACAAATTACTTATACAAAATGCTAGAAATTTATTATCCTTTTGCAAAATGGAAATACGATCATATTGAGTTTAGGAATGAGACAATAAAAGAATTAAATTTTCCTTTTCTTTCATTCAGAAAAGGTCAAAGAAAGTTAGCTGGTGCGGTATATCAAACGATTCAGGAAGGTAATAATTTATTTGCTGTTGCACCAACTGGAATAGGAAAAACAGTTTCAACTATTTTTCCAACTGTTAAAAGTATTGGTGAAAATAGTATCAATCGAATGTTTTACTTAACTTCTAAGACGATTACTAGGACTGTTGCTGAAGAAGCGTTTAAGCGCATGACAGATCAAGGGCTTTGTATAAAGTGTACGACGATTACAGCAAAAGATAAAATCTGTTTTAAAGAAGAGACGATGTGTCAAAAGGATTATTGTGAATTTGCCAATGGTTATTATGACAGGATAAATGAGGCTGTTCTTGATATTCTTACATCGGAAAAAGCATTAACTAGGGAGAAAATAGAAGAATATGCACGAAAACATACAGTCTGTCCTTTTGAATACTCATTAGATTTATTAAATTCTTCAGATGCTATTATTTGTGATGTGAATTATATTTTCGATCCACGAGTATCATTAAAACGATTATTTGATGAATATAAACGAAGTTCAGTTTTATTAATTGATGAAGCTCATAATCTTGTTGATCGTGCAAGAGAAATGTATTCTGCAAGTCTATTCAAATCTAAATTTTTAGAGTTGAAAAATAGGTATAAAAATTTAAAAGATGAACTTTATGACATAATAAATGAAATAAATAAGCGATTTATTGAATTAAGAAAGAAACTGAAGGACGTTGTATCACCAGTTTCAAAGGAAATTGATGAGAATTTATTGGAACTTCTACATGCTTTTAATGAAATCGTCGAAATAAAATTGCAGGAAATGGACGAGGACGAAAATAAACAAATTCTACTCGATACTTATTTTGAATCACTAAACTTTGTTAAAATCGCAGATTTTTTTGATGAAAATTACGTATGCTACTATGAATTTTATAAAAGTGAAGTTCATTTAAAGTTGTTTTGCCTAGATCCTTCTAAAGTAGTAAATGACGTCATAAAAAGATTTCGCTCAACAATTTATTTTTCAGCTACTTTAACGCCAATTCAATATTTTCAAGATATGCTAGGTGATCAAAGTCGCGATTATACAATTTCAATCGATTCTCCTTTTCATAGAGAACAACTAGAAGTAACAATTGACCCTCTATCCACTCGATATCAGGATCGTGAAAGAAATTTAGAAAGATTAATTGATTCGGTGTATAAAGAAATTACGAAAAGAAAAGGTAATTTTTTAGTTTTTTATCCGTCTTATCAATATTTAATTCAAAGTGTTGATTTATTTAAAGAGAAGTATCCTAACATAAAAACAATTGTTCAAGAAAATGGTATGACTGAAATTGAACGAGAAGAGTTCCTTTTACGGTTTGATAGTCTTAATGAGGAAACGTTAGTTGGCTTTGCTGTATTAGGTGGTATATTCTCTGAAGGGATTGATTTAAAGGGTGATCGATTAAACGGTGTCGTAGTAGTTGGTGTAGGATTGCCACAGATTTGTTTAGAAAGAAATATTTTAAAGGAGCATTTTCATTCGGTTGGAAAAAATGGGTATTATTATGCATATGTCTTTCCGGGTATGAATAAAGTAATGCAAGCGGGTGGAAGAGTTATTCGATCTGAATCAGATGAAGGGACTTTATTACTAATTGATGACCGATATAGGAGCACTCTTTATCAAAGTTTATTACCTGAAGAATGGAAATGAAAAGCCAATAATTAAATGATGAAAAAAAATGATTGATAATTATCAGAGTTTTTAATATACTTATCAATATAATTAAATAATCTTATCAAGAGCGGTGGAGGGACTGGCCCGACGAAACCCGGCAACTCTAGTGAAAACTAGAAAGTGCTAAATCCTGCAGGTGAAAAACCTGGAAGATAAGAGCGATATGTATATTTTGCGGACATAACCACTTCTTATTTTTTAGGAAGTGGTTTTTTATTTGACTAAAATGGGGGATTTATAATGACTAACACAAAAGAGGCTTTAAACACGAATAAAAAATCGATTGAAACTGTAGCTGTACATGGAAGCAAAGGGTATGATCCATTAACAGGTGCGATTAGTTATCCAATTTATCAATCTGCTACATTTAAACATGCAGGACTTCATCAATCGACTGGATATGATTATGCAAGATTACAAAATCCAACTCGAGAAGAAGTCGAAAATACTGTAGCAAAATTAGAAAGTGCAAATTATGGTGTTGCATTTTCAACAGGAAATGCAGCCGTTACTGCAGTATTAAGCTTATTTAAAAAAGGTGACCACCTAATTGTTTCAGATGATTTATATGGCGGTACATATCGTTTATTCGAAGAAATTTATTCACCATATGGACTTGAACATAATTTTGTTGATACGACTGAAATTGAAAATATTCTTGTTGCACTTAAACCGAACACGAAAGGAATTTTTATTGAAACACCATCAAATCCAATGATGAAAGTAACGGATTTAAAAAGAGTAGTAGAGATTGCAAAAGAACGAGATATTATTGTGATTGTTGATAATACATTTTTAACACCTTATTTCTTTAGACCAATTGAATTAGGAGCAGATGTTGTTGTTCATAGTGGAACAAAGTATTTAGGTGGTCATAATGATACACTCGCTGGTTTTGTCGTGACTAATTCAGAATATACGAATGAACGAATTCGTTATTATCAAAAATCAACAGGTGCAACATTAGCTCCGTTTGACTCTTGGTTAATCTTAAGAGGAATTAAAACATTACATTTGCGTATGGAATACAGTCAAAAAAATGCGATTGTACTTGCGAAGTTTTTAGAAAATCATCCGAATGTTACTGAAGTATATTATGTAGGGTTACCAACGCATAAAGGGTATTCAATTATTAAAGAACAAGCAACTGGATTTGGTGCTATGATTTCGTTTAAAGTGAAAGATTTAAGTTTGGTTGAACAGGTTTTAGGAAGCGTAAAAGTCATTACATTCGCAGAAAGCTTAGGTGGAGTTGAATCATTAATTACGTATCCACATACGCAAACTCATTCAGAAATGCCAGAGGAATTTAAAAGAAAGCTTGGTCTAGATGACCATA
Organism: Bacillus sp. AFS001701; assembly: GCF_002559405.1. Classification (GTDB taxonomy): domain Bacteria; phylum Bacillota; class Bacilli; order Bacillales; family Bacillaceae_G; genus Gottfriedia. The sequence continues at coordinate 4,349 of NZ_NTZO01000297.1, forward strand.
CACTTCGATTATCTGTTGGTATTGAACAGATTGATGATTTATTAAATGACTTAGAAAATGCATTGGGGTGATGAGGATGCAATTTGGAACGAAATTAATTCATAATGGAAATGAAATAGATCAGGCAACAGGCGCATTAAGTATTCCAATTTATCAAACTTCAACATTTCATCAATTTGATATAGAGAATTTTGGTAAGTACGACTATGCAAGAAGTGGAAACCCAACAAGGGAAGCATTGGAAAATACAATTGCAAAATTAGAAAATGGTGTGCGTGGCTTTGCGTTTTCATCAGGGATGGCTGCAATCTCATCTGTATTATCTTTGTTCTCAGCTGGAGATCATATTGTCATCTGTGAAGATGTGTATGGAGGAACATTTAGAATAGCGACAAAAGTATTAAATCGCTTCGGAATCGATTTTACTTTTGTAGACGCATCTAATTTACAAGAGATTAAAGCCGGAATAAAACCAAATACAAAAGGTCTTTATTTAGAAACACCGTCTAACCCTCTTTTGAAAATTACTGATTTAAGTAGTGCAATCAAAATAGCAAAAGAAAATGACATACTTGTCATTGTTGATAATAGTTTTTTATCGCCATATCTACAAAGACCATTAGATTTAGGAGCTGATATTGTCGTTCATAGTGCAACAAAATTTATTGCAGGTCATAGCGATGTAATCGGAGGGCTAGCGGTCGTAAATTCGGAAGAACTTGCAACTGATTTATACACAATCCAAAATTCATTCGGAGCAATTTTAGGTCCACAGGACTGTTGGCTAACATTAAGAGGATTAAAGACGTTAAAAGTTCGTATGGATGCGTATGAACAAACTGCATCAAAATTAGCAAATTGGCTTTTAGAACAAGAAGAAGTTGAAGATGTATATTACCCAGGACTAAAAAATCATCCTGGTCACGATGTACATTTTGAGCAAGCTACTGGAGGAGGAGCAGTCCTTTCATTTACACTAAAAACAATTGAACAAACGACAAGTTTCCTTCAATCAGTCGAAAACGTTGCAGTAGCAGTTTCATTAGGTGGAGTTGAGACAATTGTATCATATCCTGTAAAAATGTCTCATGCTGCAATACCGCTCGATGTTCGTGAAAGATTAGGCGTTAAAGATACATTAATAAGAGTGTCCGTTGGGTTAGAGGATATTGAAGACTTGATTTCAAGCTTTCAAAAAGCATTAAATGCAGGAGTAAGAGAAAAACAAGAAGTGCAAGAATAGGGAAAATGATGAATTAAAATGGAGAATCTGTCTTAGATTCATGAACAAATTATGAACTAAAATCCCACAATGGAATAGCTGTGGGATTTATTTATTTTATATTTTTTAATTTAGCGTTTTTGATAATGCGTATAAAACTAGTATAAATTCATGTCTATGAAAGGAATATTTCCCCGTCACCAATTTCCTCTTGAATTACCTCAGATGCACCAATAAGCGCCAAAGCGTTCCCAACTAATTGAATGGAATCAGAAAGTACGATTTTTCTTTGTAACTCAAGTAAATCTTTTTTATCTGAAGTGAACAATTGCTTAGAAACGTGAAAAGCTATGGAAATTTGACCAGCTGTACCAATCCACATTCCGGATAAGATATCTCTTTTCCCTTGAAAGATTGGGTCTTTGTCAATTGTGTATAATTTCGATAATGTAATCGTTTCATATAATTGTGCAACTGCTTTAACCCATGTTACAGCAACAATTTTTCTCTCAAGACTCGATTGTAATTCCTCATCTTCTAAATTAGTTTTTTGATAATGATCTTTACCATCCTTTTCCTTTATATTTCCTTCTAGCATATTTTCCATCTCCAATATAAAAATCTGTTATTTATATAACTATTCAACTAAGTGTGATTGTGATTCTATGTAATAGGATATTTTCGTCTTTCAATCATTAACTTTTAGTTAAGTTAGGATGAAATCAACAAATTGTTAAATTATAAATAGTCTGTTGTCAATTAATTAATAATAAGTTTGAATTGTCTAATATTGGATAAAAAAGGCTATTTGATAGAAGGTGATTTGTGATGAAAAGGTTTCACTTTGAATATAAACGAATAATATTTAAAAATAATACAAAAAATGTTCGTGTTTTTACTTGAAACGCATTCTGATTGATGGTATTCTATTTTAGGTTGATCAAATGAAATAATTTAAACCTTATTTGGAGGTATATATAGATGTATGATGTTATAGTTGTTGGAGCAGGACCTGCTGGAATCTTTACTTGTTATGAATTAACTTTAAAAATGCCTAATGCTAAAGTACTACTTGTTGATAAAGGACATGATATATTCGCAAGACATTGCCCGATTTTACAAAAGAAAATTGAAAAATGTCCGCCTGCTGTAGGGAAAAAAGAATTTTCAGGTTGCTTACCAGCTTGCTCAATTACAAATGGTTTTGGTGGTGCTGGAGCATATTCAGATGGGAAATTTAATATTACAAGTGAATTTGGTGGATGGATGACAGATTACTTATCTGATTCACAAGTAGTAGAATTAATCAAATACGTAGATGAAATTAATCTAGAACATGGTGCGACTGAATCGATTACGGATCCTTTAACAGAAGAAGTTAGAGATATTGAACGTCGTGGTTACGCAGCTGGACTTAAATTATTACGTGCACAAGTTCGTCATTTAGGAACGGAGCAAAATTTAGAAATACTAAAAAGCATTTATGAGTATTTAAAAACGAAAATCGAGATGAAGTATAAAACTGAAGTAGAGGACTTAATAACTGAAAAGGTTGAAGGTACTCAGATCATAAAGGGAATTAAATTAAAAAAAGGTGAAGAATTACATGCTGAGAAAGTTGTAATTGTACCTGGTCGTGATGGCTCAAAATGGTTAACTGATGTTATGAAAAAACGTCGTTTAAAAATGTCAACGAATCAAGTTGATATTGGTGTTCGTGTTGAGACTTCAAACGTAGTAATGGAAGAGATTAACAAGCACTTATACGAAGGAAAATTTGTATTTAATACTAGCGTGGGTACAAAAGTCAGAACATTCTGTAGTAATCCGTCTGGACACGTAGTAGTTGAAAATCATTCAGGTATTATGACTGCTAATGGACATGCTTATAAGGACCCTAAATTAGGAAGTCCAAATACAAACTTTGCATTATTAGTATCACATCAATTCGCAGAACCATTTGACAAACCAAATGAATATGCACATGAGGTTTCACGCCTTGCAAACATGCTTTCACACGGTGGAGTAATTGTGCAAAAATACGGAGATATTTTAAAAGGTCGCCGTTCGACTGAAAAACGTATTAAAGAAGGTTTTTTAGAACCAACTTTAAAAGAAGCAGTACCAGGTGACTTAGGATTAGTTTTACCATATAACACAATGAAAAGTTTAATTGAAATGGTAGAAGCATTAAATCATGTAACTCCAGGTATCGCTGCAGAACATACACTTTTCTACGGGGTAGAAGCAAAATTCTATTCAGCTCGACCAAAGTTAAATGAACACTTTGAAAGTGAAATCTCTGGATTATATTTAGGTGGAGATGGAGCAGGAGTTACTCGTGGTTTAGCTCAAGCAAGCGCATGTGGCGTATGGATCGCTCGTGATATCGTTACAAAAATCGGAAGCGAAGAAAAAGAATTAGTTACTGTTTAATACTTTATTTAACAAACCTCTAGTGCATTGTTGTAGCATTAGAGGTTTGTTTTGTTAGACTAAACATTTGGTAATCATTTTGGCGTTTGGTTTAATAAAGAATTAACGAGACTTTTTTGAAGAGGTATAATTTAATTAAAAACGAAAAGGTTTGTGATATCTTGAAATTAAAACCTAAATATAAAACTTGGATTCGTATTTATAAACTGCTTATATTTCTAGTGATTTCAATCATCTTACTTTCGGTAACATTATTATCTGTTAATCCATATGTACGAGTTGTATCAGGAATTTTAGCGGTGCCTTTTCTATATATAACATTTATACTTTCTTATTCTGTGTATCAATTCTTATCAATTGGAGGGAATTATCAGTCGAAAATACATGACTTAATCGTGTCCAAAGTGAAGTGGGATGGAGACGGTACACTATTAGATATTGGTACTGGCAGCGGTTCGTTAATTATTAAACTCGCAAAAGCTTTTCCAATGTCTGTATTAACTGGAATTGATTATTGGGGGGATAATTGGGAGTATTCAAAAGCGCAATGCCAGCAAAATGCAGAAATAGAAGGTGTATCTCGTCAGATTCATTTTCAGAAAGCAAGTGCTTCAGAACTCCCTTTTAATGAGAATGAATTTAATGTAATTGTAAGCTGCCTAACATTTCATGAAGTAAAAGATCGAAGTAATAGAACGGATGTAATAAAAGAGGCATTAAGAGTGTTGAAACCTGGTGGAAATTTCGTCTTTTTAGATTTGTTTTTTGATGAGAAAATATTTGGAGATGAAAAGGAGCTTTTAAGCGACTTAAAGAAATGTGGTATATCTGAATTGAATAGCTCTAGACTTGATAAAGAAATGGACTTGCCAAAAATTCTATTGAACAAAAAAGTATTAGGAAATGCGATGATTTTGAGTGGAAGGAAATAAGGTTTTACTAATTTAAAAAGAGTATGTAAATCACGATAAAACAAAATAGTTGAATGATTGAATTTTGTTGAGGTATAGCAGATTATAGATCGAAGTTATTTATAAAATAAACCACATATAAGTTAGGAGTCTCAAAATGGAAGTCAAAGAGAAAATTTATTATCAGCGTGGGACAGAAGAATTAAAAATGAAAAATCTTCGTGCCCATAAACTTGTTCAAGAGTTTAATAATGTAAATGTAGAATCGTTCGAAAGAAAAGAAGAAATATTGAAAGAGCTGTTTGGGTCAGTAGGTGTAAATCCAAGTATCGAGCATAATTTACATTGTGATTTAGGTTATAACATACATGTAGGGGATCATTTCTATGCAGGTTATAATTGTACAATCTTAGATATAGCAGAAGTGAAAATAGGAAAAAACTGCATGATTGGTCCGAATGTAGGGATCTATACAGCTGGTCATTCGATTGAACCAAAGGATCGAAATAAGAGCGGATACGCGATTCCAATCCATATTGGAGACGATGTGTGGATTGGAGGTAGTTGTACAATTTTACCTGGCATTTCGATTGGAGATAACTCAATTGTAGCTGCAGGTTCTATCGTTACGAAAGATGTTCCTTCTAATACTATTGTGGCCGGTAACCCAGCGAAAGTTATTAAAAGTATATAAAATGAAAGATAAAGCCAGTTCGATCAATAAGAAAATTTGTTGAAATGATAAATACAATACAAATCTATATGAGGTGAAAAAATGGATACTTGTGCAGATGTTTTGATTGTTATCGATATGCAAAATGGTGTATGTTACAGCGGTGAGAAGCATTTATTTGAATTACAAAATTTAATTAGTAAAGTAAATAAAAGAATCTCAATATATAGGGAATTAAATAAA
>NZ_NTZO01000298.1 GCF_002559405.1 Bacillus sp. AFS001701
TATTTATTTATTTATTTATTGGAATAAAACTTCTGCACATTGTAAAGTTCATTTTTGTATTTCGTACAATAACAAAACACAACTCATCATTTAAACTCAAAAAATAAGTTGACACTTTCAACTGTAAATAATAAAATTACAGTATACTCATTTAATTGAGTAAGGAAGCCAAACTAATTTGTTTTATTAGATAATACATTATGACTTTTTTTATCTCAACTGTAATTTTTTTTATTACATTTTAAATATAAGGAGTGTGTAAAAGAATGGTGAATCTATATGTAACATCAAGTTGTACATCTTGTCGCAAAGCAAAAGCTTGGTTAGAGGAACATGAAATTGATTATAGTGTGAAAAATATTATGAATGACTCTCTTACACTTGAGGAGATTAAATCTATTCTTCGCATGACAGAAACTGGTACTGAAGAAATTATATCAAAAAAATCAAAAACGTTTCAGGAATTAAATATAAATATTGAATCGCTCCCGCTTAATGAATTATATAAATTAATCATAAATAATCCCAAAATGTTGCGCCTGCCAATAATCCTTGACGAAAAAAGATTACAGGTTGGTTATAATGAAGAAGAAATTCGTAGTTTTCTTCCTCGTAAGCTACGAACACTCACATACATTAATTCACAAAAAGTAGCTAATTAATAATGTATAATTACAGTACTAAATATAATCATGAAATATATTAGAAATTAACGATTTTAGGAGGCAGACCATGAATAGTGATTTCACTCTTGCCATTCATAGTTTAACTTATCTTGCGCTGCAGCCGGATCGGATGTCTACAAGTGATGCAATATCAGAAAGTGCCTCTGTCCATCCAGTTCGTATTCGTAAAGTGCTTAGTTTGTTAAAAAAGCATGGATTTATAAAATCGAAGGAAGGATCTGGTGGTGGCTTTATATTCGCTGTAGATTTAAATGAAGTTAATCTATGGGACATTTATCTAATCACCTCTGAGGGGGCACTGCAGCCTAAGTGCCCAGAATCAAATGAAAAGTGTGTTGTTGGGGCAAATATGCAAAGTGTTCTTTTTAATATTTTCTTAGGTGCAGAAAAACATCTTGGGGGTTATTTAAAGAAATACACTATTAAGGATATTGTCGATCATATCAAATGTGAGAAGTGAGCAGCTAATAAAGTGAAGGCTAAGCCTTCTTTTATCCGAAATGTAATAAAAAAAATTACAGTTTGTTTTAAGGGCTGTAATGATCAAAAGATTTTTAACTAGTAACTCTAAATAAGAAGGTGGAAAAAAATGAACTTAAATAATGATTCTATTTTAAAAATAGGTGACTGGGTTAAGGGTATATCATTGCATGGAGAATTAGTAATAGGTTATGTTGAATCATTTACTAATCTTGATGAAGTAATAAAGGTAAATGTCATAACTTCAGATAATAATACGACTGTTGGAAAGTCCATTCAAATGCTAAATAGAAACGTAAAGAAAATGCCTGATTCGAAAGTAACAAACAAAGAACAGATTCACTTTCTAATTGACTTGGCCCTCTCAACTGGAGATGAGGATTGGTTTAATGAGCTATCTTCACAGTTAAACTCCATGAGGCAACTTGTTAATAGCGTAAAATAAAGCTTATAAAACTGAAGTTCCTAAAGGTTGTCTATTTAGACAGCCTTTTTTTAGTTCAAAAATCTTAACATTTATATTTAACAAAACCTTTCTGATAAGACACCCCTTCACTCGAACGATAAACGAGACGTTCATCTCTGAAATTAATCATCATGAATCCTGCAAGTTACTTAGTTTGAAACATAAAAAAACTGATCAAATCATTGACCAGTTTCAAATCCTATTAATATTGAGTTAATTTATTCAATGGTGTTTGAATAATTAGTGGTTTTTTTGCAGGATCTAACCATTTTAAAATGGATACTACATTTGTTTTAGATGTAGCTGTGCAGCCTGCAGTATACCCTGAAGTTCCAGCTACGTGAAAAAAGATTGCACTACCTTTTCCTGGGGTTCTCTCAGTATTATAGTTAATAACAAATCCATAATCATATTGAGAAATATTCATCTTTTCAGCAGTTTTCCATCTACCGTTATTTTCTGATGCTAATTGCCAAGTATTATATAATTTACTAGTTGAATCATCTACAAATACATCATTTGAAGTAATTTTACGGTATGTCATTTTCGTACCTGGATTTGAATATCTGCCGAATGCTGTTGTAATTGTATATTTCCCTTCAGGTGTTTCATAATCACCTTCATGCTTACTACTAATCATGCCGTTTTTACCGATCACACCTGAATATGTATGTAATTTTTTCCAGCTAGTACCGCTTTTTTCAAATGTTTCAATTAAAACATTTCTTGTACTTTCATTTTCTGCTGACACAATGATTAATTGTTTTGAAGTACCTAAAGTTTTCATTTTATTTACGGTCGTAGCAGAAACTGTTGTTGGGGCTTTTTTAATATATTTACTTGAAACCCATCCAGTTTTTGTTCCACTTTTTATTTTATACCAAGATCCACTTGTGCTTGTAATCGTAACTTTCGCACCCTTTTTAAGTGTCCCAATTACTTTATAACTAGTACTAGGACCGCTTCTTACATTTAAAACTGATGCAGTTACTGTACCGTTTATCGTCGCAGCTTCCACGGTCTTAATTGAACTCGGAGTAGTATTTCCATAGAATAAACCTCCAGTTAAAATTGATAGTGCCAAAGTTGTTTTACAAATACTTTTAATCATTAAATCAGCTCCATTGTAAAGTAAATCTATATTCGAGCCTTTATTATACATAACTAACCTTACATAATAAGGACATTTTTATTACAATTCAATTAGTTTTCTAACAGTTTTCTTAAAATTGTAGAAATTATTAAAATTTTTTCGATACTATTTAAATTATAATCAAAAATAACAAAAAAAGAAGCCAATATTTAATTTGGCTTCTTTTTTATTTATTAATGTCCGACCATCATTGAAGATTTTGACTCGTCAAGATCTGCTTTTGACGCATCTACATCTTGCACTTTTGGTTTACGTAAAATAATTGCTAACAACGCTCCTACTAATGCAATACCTGCTGCTAGTAAGAATGTATCACCAAATGCTGAAATCATTGCATTTAATGGATTTGTTGTTTTTGTCATATAATCCTTTGTACTAGAAGTTAAAAATCCAGCCATGCCTGCTACTGCAAATGATACCATTACTTGCTGAGCAGCTGCAGTTAAAGGCGTTACACGACTTACTAAATGTCTTGGTGCAGATTGTAATACGTGTGTATTAATCGGCATCATTGATAATCCCATTCCAGCACCCATCATAGCAAGTGTTAACATAATAAATGTGTTTGATGAGTCAACTGAAATTTTAGAGAAAATGAATAGTGCAGATGTGATAATTGTTAAACCAACTAATGCCATCGGTCTAGCTCCAACTTTATCATACATTTTACCACCAATTGGCATCATTAAAGCTGATGCTAATGCTTGAGGTAACATAATTAAGCCCGTTTCAAATGCCCCATATTGTTTAACTGTTTGTAAAAATAATGGAACAATTAGGAAAGAACCAAATAAAGCAATTTGCATAATCCAAGTAATTAAAATACTTCTAACAAAATCAGACGATTTAAATACACGTAACTCAAGTAAAGGTTGTTTTAGGCGAAGCTCAACAAAGATGAAAAGTAATAATGCAACACCACCAACAATTAAACCGATTAATGTTCCTTTTGAAGTCCAACTTGTTGAACTTTGACTAACTCCGTAAGCTAACATTGAGAAAGCGATTGGAGCAATGATAATTCCTAATCCGTCTAAAGCAGGTACTGATTTAGATTCAAAATTAGGTAAGAATTTAGCGCCAATTATCATCGCAATAATACCGATTGGTAAATTAATTAGGAAAATCCAATGCCAAGTAGAATACTCAACAAACCATCCTGAGATAACCGGACCTAATGCAGGCGCAAGTAACATCGGGATTCCAAGCATCCCCATTATTGAACCGATTTTTTCTGGAGGAGCTAATCTAAAGATAATTGCCATACCGATTGGCGCAACCATTCCTCCACCAATTCCTTGTATTACTCGAAATAAAATTAACTGTTCAGGTGTTTGAGCTATAGAACAAAGAACTGAACCCATTGTGAAAAACAAAATCGTTAATAAGAAAATTTTCTTAGCTCCAAAACGATCAGACATCCAGCCTGCAAGTGGTATAACAGCTGATAATGCCAATGTATAACCTGTAATCGTCCACTGCATTTTTGTTAAATCAGATTTAAAATATTCGGTAATTCCAGGTAATGCTACGTTTACTACCGTACTATCTAAAATAACCATGATCATACCTACGATTACAGCCATCATTGGACCAATAATCGTTTTTACGCTAAACGGCGTGTCAGCCGAGTTTTGCTGATTATTCATATATTATCCCCATTTCTTCTATCTATTTTTGTCAAAATTTGTATTGAAATTCGTTCAAATTTTCCATTTATTTATTAGTGCAAAAAAACATTTATGATAATAGCGAAATTTGAACAGAAAGTCTATCATACAAAAAAACAATTAAAATGTAAATAGTAATTGTCCTTAATCCGAAAACAGTACTCACAATAAGTACAGTATATGTTAATTAAATATCCATTTCAAGTCTAATTTTTATTTATTTTTTGTAAACCTACTTTGTTGCTTCAAACAGAAAGTTTAAATTAAACAAATAAAAAATAGCCCTTATGATTCTATTCACAAAGGCTATTTTTAATCACATTATTTTAATTATTTATTTTTAACATACTTCATCATTAGATGAGCAATTGTATGTTGCTCTTGTTCATCTGCAACCTGCCATAGGTCTTTTAGAATTTGTTCTTCTGCATTTTTTGGTTCAACTTCATTTGCTAGATAATTTCCTAAGCGATATGCCATTTCAGAAATAGCACCTTCACCAACACCTTTGTCACCTGTTGCATCTAAACGATCACCTAAAAAATCTTTCCATTGATCCCAGTTATCTAAAATTGACATCGTTTTTCACCTCATAATAATAGTTGTTGAAGATTACATAAATACTATTTACCTTTTTTGAAGTAATTATGTATGAATTATTATCCGGGTAATATTATCAGAAAATTAAAATAAAAAGAGCTAATCATTTTACAAATTAGCTCTTTTTATCATATTATTTTTTATTTTCGTTCATAAAAAATATTGCCAATGTACTAGGCCCTGCATGGGCACCTATAGCAGAACCGATTGAATTAATAACAAATTCCTTACATCCAAACGTCTCAGCCATCGCATTTTTAATTTCAATTGCTTTTTCTAGATCGTCACCGTGAGAAATACCAATTAATTGAGTTGATAAATTTGTCCCTCGAGATTCCATAATTTCAAGAATTCTTTTTATCAATTTTTTTGAACCTCTAATTTTTTCAAGTGGAATTAACTTTCCATCTTCAACGTGTAAGATCGGTTTAATATTTAATAAATTGCCGACAAAACCAGCCACTTTACTCAAGCGACCTCCACGTACCAAATATTGAAGGTCATCTACTGTAAAGATATGTTCTATATGCCCGATGCTATGTTTAATATTATTAACAACCTCTTCTTTTCTAGCTCCGTTCATTGCAAGCTTTGCAGCATTAACAGCAATTAGCCCTTGTCCGATTGATGCACTTTTTGTATCAAATATCTCTAAATCAAAATCAGGAAATTCCTCGTCAAACTCATTTTTTACCATTACTGCTGATTGATATGTACCTGAAAGTTCAGAAGAAAACGCAATATAGATACATGGTGTATTTTCTCTTGCATATTTAACGAAGGTATTATAAATATACTCATACGACGGCAGAGACGTTTTAAATACTTTTCCATTACGCATTTCATTAAATAAAGTCTTTGAATCCAATGTTAAACCATCAAAATATTCTTTTTCATCTTCTGAATAAACTCGTAGTGGAATGACATCAATATTATATTGTTCAATGATCTCTTTTGGTAAATCAGCCGCACTATCCGTAATAATTTTTAAATTCATCTAATCATACCTCTGTTTCAAAAAATTGGTTTATTCTATTCAAACTGATAAATTCTATTCTCTCACAAAATGCTTTTACAGAAAAATAAAATGTTTTAATATAATTTTAATAATAATATTTGCTATTAACTAATATATACCTTCTTTTTTTCATATTCTTCACAAAAAATTATTAATTTACCATTCGAACTGTTTATTTGGATAATAACCATATCGATATTCTAACTGTTCTCTTTCATATTCGCTTCTTTTATTTCGTAGTGCATAAATAATTAAAATTGCTCCGAACACTTGAACCCAGCTACCAACAAGTAATAAATCTTCTCCTAAAATCATTTTATCACGTAGTAATGCAGCATTAGCAATACCGTCTATTAAAGCACCTAAACCGATTAATTGATTTCCATATGCCTCAATTTTATCTAGTTGCGTCCCTTCCATCAATGCTCCAGTCGTTTCAATTTGTGCACCAATTGATTGAATGACACCACCAAGCGCATTTAATCTAAATCCTTCTCTTTCCATTCCTTCAATTTCTAAATTTGTTGCAAATGTATTTGTACCATTTCCTATTGCTTGAATCCAAGCACCAATCAGCATGATTAATTCAAATTCTTTTTCTATTTCATTTTCATTTTCCTTTTTTGCTCTCTTATATAATTTTTCTCTTCCAATAGCTTGAATGGAGTTGCCAAACGCTTCGATTGCATTGCCTTTAGCAAATAAACTTCTACCAAAGTTCTCACTTACAATTTTTAAACTTGAAATACCAACAGCAGCTGTTGTTGTACCAAATAATAAAAAATACGCACCGATTAGAGGTAAATCATCAACTAAATCCCTCAATTTGAAACCTCCTATTTAAACAGTATTTAAATC
>NZ_NTZO01000299.1 GCF_002559405.1 Bacillus sp. AFS001701
GGTCATGGTTTTTTTATATGAAAAAATAGCGAAAGGAGAAAACAAAATGAAAAAAGTAATCTTATCTTTAGTAGTTGGATGTGGATTTTCTATTTTACTGACAGGGTACGAAACGAATAAGTCAGAAGTTAATAAAGAGATCTCTATGTTTAATCAAACTGAGGTACAAAACGTGTTAACAAACACTTTAGCAGTTGATAATTCACAAGAGATCGTTTGGAATCAAGCGCGATAATTAGTCGCGAAACTTCCAAAGTTGGTCTTACGTTTAAAAAACAACCGTCAAACCAAGACCATTGGTCATGGTTTTTTTATATTTTAAGAATAAAAATCAAGAAAGGAGAAAACAAAATGAAAAAAGCAATTTTATCTTTAGTAGTCGGATGTGGATTTTCTATTTTACTGACAGGGTACGAAACGAATAAGTCAGAAGTTAATAAAAAGATCTCAACGTTTAATCAAACTGAGGTACAAAACGTGTTAACAAACATTGTAACAGTTGATCAATCAAAAGAGATCATTTGGAATCAAGCACGCTAATTAGTCGTGAAATTTCCACTTTAGTTGGTCTTACGTTTAATAACAAACGTCAAACCACGGCCAAAGGTCATGGTTTTTTTATATGAAAAAAAATCGAGAGGAGAAAACAAAATGAAAAAAGTAATTTTATCTTTAGTAGTTGGATGTGGATTTTCTATTTTGCTGACAGGGTATGAAACGAATATGTCAAATGCTAATAAAAAGATCTCAACGTTTAATCAAATAGAAGTGCAAAACGTATTAACGAACACTTTAGCTACAAGTAAATCTCAACAAATCGTTTGGAATCAAGTACGCTAATATGAGTGAAAAATAAGTCTGTCTTATTTTGGGTTTCATAAATTCGATTGTAAATTTTAGTAAAAATCTATTTACAAATTTACCCTAAAGTTATATATTTACATTTAAATTCTATAATTTTCTAATTCAAAACCATAGTTGCTTAATCTTAAAAAGAGCGGGGGAACCATTTCTTTATTGGGGTGAATCCTTTTTGTTAAGGTAGGGGTATTCTTTAATCCCGAATCCGACAGCTAACCTCGTAAGCATTTAAAGAAGGGGGTTTATTTAGTATTGTTTTTTAAACACTAAGTAAAGCTTAGTGTTTTTTTGTATGCAAAAAAATAAAAATTGGTAGTTTTCACCAATGTATCGTTAGTTTTATTTGCTTTTTTAAGAAAAGGGGAGAGATTTATGCATCATCCGTCCGAATATATAGAAATTGGACTATTTATTTTAGCGATTTTTGGGATTTATTATTCTATATCAAATTTTAATAGTGTAAAACGAGTATTTATTGGAAGACCTATGAGAACAGCTGAAATTCATGCACAGCATAATAAGTTGATTTGGTTTATTGCTTTACCAATTCTTGCAGCTGATTTGTATTCATCTGTATCGTATGGACCAGAGGCGGGAATGACCGAGTTGATCGGTCTAGGGGTAAAAGCGCACTGGTATATCATACCGATTACAATAGCAACTGTTCTTTTATTAGGGATTCTTATTCTTTCATATATTATGGGGATCTTAGCTTATCCCAGTGGTGGTGGAGCATATGCAATTGCCAAGGATAATTTCAAACCTCGATGGGTTTCACTCGTCGCTTCAAGCTCACTTTTAGTTGATTATATCTTAACAGTTGCGGTTTCAGTTTCCGCTGCTCTTGAAGCAGTGTCATCTGCATACCCAGTAGTTAAACCTTATGAAACAGTTTTAGCGATATTTTGTGTATTTTTATTATTAGTCGTCAATCTTCGTGGGGTTGCTGAATCAGCTAAAATATTTGCGTGGCCTACATTTGGCTTTATGATCTGTATGTTACTTTTGATTTTTACAGGATTTTTTGACGAATTCCAAAATGGTTTTGTACAGCACCATACACCTACATTTGGTACAGTTCCACAAGGATTAAGTGTTTTACTTGTTTTAAAAGCATTTAGTTCGGCATGTTCTGCTTTAACAGGTATTGAAACAATTTCAAATGCAGTACCAGTTTTTAGAGAACCTCGTCAAAAAAATGCGATTAAAACATATATAGCATTAGGCGTAATAACTTCAATTACACTTTTAGGCTTTGCATATCATTTATATGTAAACGGAATTTCACCTAATCCAAATGATACGATGTTATCACAATTGATAAAGGTGTATTTTGGTCATGGAATTTTATATCAGGTTATCATTTGGTTTACATTTATTATTTTAATTTTGGCAGCTAACTCGACTTTTACAGGATTTTCACAGTTAGCAGCAATCGTTGCAGCTGATGGTTTTTTACCTAGAGGATTTACAAACCGAGGCGATCGTTTAGGTTATTCTAACGGTATTATTGCACTTGCTGCAGCTGCTAGTATTTTAATCATTGCATTCCAAGCACATACTAATGCACTAATACCACTGTACGCAATTGGTGTATTTTTATCATTTACAATTGCGCAATTAGGATTAACAAGAAGATGGAAGCGAGTAAAAGGGCCTAAATGGCAAGTTAAATTAGCGATAAACATTATTGGTTTAATCGTTACATCTGTTGTTACTGTTATATTTGCAGTGACTAAATTCGTAGATGGTGCTTGGGTTGTATTAGTCGTTATTCCGACAATTATTTTCTTCTCTTTAGCAATTTATAAGCATTATCAAAATGTAGCAAGCGAATTAGGCATCGATCTAAGTTCTTTTAAACCTGAAGCAAATAAGGTTATAACAGTTGTATTGGTTTCAGGTACTCATCGTGTCGTACACAATACATTGTCATTTGCAAAAGGGATTGCAACAGAACCGATTGCTGTTTATGTAGGCTTTGATGATGAATCAATTGAGAGAATGGAAGAAAAATGGGAAGAATGGGGTAATCCGTGTCGCTTAGTCGTTCTAAAAAGCCCGTATCGTTCAGTTCTTGCACCACTTTCAAGATTCATTAAGTTAATTGAAGCAAATGATCAAGATAGTCACATCCAAATTGTGATTCCACAATTTATTCCTAAGAGATGGTGGCATAATTTACTTCACAATCAAACAGCACTTTTACTTCGACTTTGGTTAATAAGTCAAAAGGATGTTGTCGTTACGACGGTTCCTTATCATTTGAGAAAATAGAGTTTTCAAGATTCAATAGATTAAAGCTAAATATGAGGGCGTCCCAAAAGATTAACTTTTTTTATGGGACCCTCATTTTTTTTATGGCATGTTGCAAATAAGGATTCAATCTTTGCAAAAAAATGATGGGTAATCGCAAATAAAAATGATAATTACCCCTACAGGTTCAGGTATTACGAAATCAAAAATATACAATTGAACATAATTTAAAGTGGAACACTAGCAAATATGCCTTATTTTTTCTATATCAAATTAAAAATTTGATAAAAGTCATAAAATAGATCGATTATATCAACTAGTTCAGATGAGATACCCCACTATATTCAACATAGTTCAAAGTTCTATAAATAATATTCCAAATGTTAGGATCGTCTCTTTATACGGACTTTTGAGGCAAACTTTTTCATATTAGTTAAGTGTATGTGAATTCAAAAATAATTCCTAATAGCTATGTCAATCACATATAATATTTGAGGTGTAATGAATAAACAAACCTAGCTTATCCCAAACCCCTGTTCAAAGAAAAGAGAGGACGTGTAATGATGGGACTCTCCGAAAAAAGGAATGTTTTAAATAGTAAAGAAGCTATTCTTTTAGCTGCATTCAGCTATCAAACATATGTACTTTTTCGTAAAGGAACGATTAATTTACCAAAAGGCTACGTCCTGAAGTATATTATTCATGCTGATGTAAATGTAGAGAATCCTACGAATGAGGTATTTGGTTTTATTGCTGAGTCAAAGGAAAATATTATTATCGCATTTAGAGGATATGCCGCTTATCCAGCAGATCTTATTGCAGCGTATGACATACTTCAAGTTCCTTATCCCTATGTTGAAAATAGCGGTAAAACTTCCCGGGGCTTTACATGTATTTATCAATCTACAAGAAAAAAAATATTAAAAGAATTAAACAAGTTTCCAAAGAATAAAAAACTATTTATTACTGGGCACAACTATGGTGGAGCATTAGCAACGTTAGCCACTATAGATATTATAACGAACTCAAAATTTAAAAACGCATCTGTTTATACTTATGGGAGTCCACGCGTTGGTGATCCAGATTTTGTTTATCAATTTAATCAAGTCGTGAAAAGTAGTCAAAGGATCGTTAATATTCATGATTCATTTACAACTTTTCCAGAAAAATTTTATCCCCCACCATTTACAGAGGAAGGGATCTATTATCAACATGTAAATACAAAGTATCCAATTTCCTTTCAGTTGAATGATACGCCAAGAAATGATGGAATAGGGTGTTATTTTAAAAACTTGAGTAATTTAAATACAGATTATGCAATGAAATTATGTAATGAAAATCCGGATTTTTGTCCTGATTCAGAAATGTGTTTTCCTTTTCAACGAACGTGTAACTGTCCAAAACCTTGTATTAAAGAAGGTGGTGGTTAATATGAATTACTATCGAAATGACCAAGTATTTAATAGTAATGATGCAATATTACTTGCTGCAATGTGCCATCAATCAAATCAGTTAATAGAGAGAGACACAGGAGAAGTTGTCTTACCAAAAGGTTTTAAACTCCATTCTACGATTTATGCTTATGCAGGAGTTGAAGAGCCAGAAGCTGAACCTTTTGGATTTATCGCAGAATCAAGAGATGAAATCATTATAGCTTTTAGAGGTACAGATTCATATAAAGACAATGAATCAGACCAGGACTTATATCAAATAGAGTATCCATTTGCTGAAAATGTTGGAAATACACATAGAGGATTTACTTGTATTTATCAATCTGCAAGAAATGAACTATTTACAGAATTAATGAAGTTATCACCTAATAAAAGACTATTGATAACAGGATACAGCTTGGGTGGGGCTTTAGCTTTATTAGCTGCTTTTGACATTACAGTGAATTCTGATTTCGACAATCTATCAGTCTATACTTTCGGTAGTCCGCGTGTTGCAGATCCAGAATTTGCATATCGATATAATCAAATTGTAAAGAGAAGTTTTCGTATTTATAATGTACATGACATCATTCCTACCTTACCTGTAGAAACTTATCCTCCACCGTTTACATCAAAAGGTTTGTATTATCGGCACGTGAACAACAATTTTCCAGTCTCGTTTCAATTAAATAGCATAGCTCGTAATCATTATATTGGCTGTTACTTTAATACAGTTAGCAGATTAGATCCAGAATTTACTTCTGCATTATGTTTGAATAATCCTGATTTTTGTCCAAGTATAAAAATATGTACTCCTTATAATGGGCAATGTATTGAAAAGAACTAAATAATAGTAAAATTTAAATCAAATCCATGGTTCTTATGGATTTGATTTTTTGTTTGAAGAGTAGGTGAGTTATTTTTGAAGTATAAATTAGTATCATGAACTACAGTTCCAAATCCACCTAAAGCTAAGGTAGCTTATAAAGTTGTAACGGTAGATGATGTTTTAACTCATTTAGGTTTAAAATAAACAAAATAGATTATTTTTACAAACAATTTAAATAGTTTATAAGTTTATTAAAAAACTATCCTACTTTTT
>NZ_NTZO01000075.1 GCF_002559405.1 Bacillus sp. AFS001701
TATTATATTGAAATATTATTTTTTTGGTTAGATTAGTATCTCTCAAGTAAATAAAATAGTTTTTAATTTTTTTTAATAGATTAATTATTGATCCACTCCTTCTAGAAGCATATCCCATTGTAGAGCAGTTCCTTTTTCTACGTTTCGATTAATTTTTTTTCCTAAAATTAAATCGATATATTTCGGAGCAAGTCCATACCCTGGACGAATTATTTTAATATTATCTTTTGTTAATATTTGACCGGCTTTTATATTTTCGGAAATATAAATTGATCTTCTAAATTGAATTGATTTTTTTTCTTCCTCTGTAGGACCAATAAATATTGTCCCTAAAGATTTCCAAGCAGATTCGGTTTCAATAACTAGATTTGCAAATTCATCTGGTTCCATCGAAAATGTTGAATCTACTCCACCATCGGAACGATTTAACGTAAAATGCTTCTCAATTACTGTGCTGCCAAATGCAATACTAGCAACCGCTACACCGCTTCCTAACGTATGATCCGACAACCCGATTTGACATTGAAATAATTCTTTTAAATATGGGATCGTTCGAAGGTTTGAATTTTCTGGAGATGCGGGATAACTACTAGTACATTTTAGTAAAATAAAATTTTTACAACCTGCACTTTTAATCGTCTCTACCAATTCACTAATCTCTGAAATTGTAGCCATACCTGTGGATATAATCATAGGCTTTCCTTTAGAGGCAACCTTTTTTAAGAGAGGAAGATCATTATTTTCAAATGATGCTATTTTATAACAAGGCACATTAAGTTTTTCTAAAAATTCAAGTGAGCTTTCATCAAAAGGTGTGCTAAATGGAATCATACCTAATTCCTTACATCGATTAAAAATTGGTTCATGCCACTCCCAAGGTGTATATGCTTCTTCATATAATTCGTATAATGATTTTCCGTTCCAATGCTGATTAGCTGGATTTACTAAGAAATCATTTTTTCGACTATTTAAAGTCATCGTATCAGGCAAATACGTTTGAATTTTAAAAGCATGTGCACCTGCTTTAGCGGCAGCATTTACAATCTTTAACGCTCGGTCAAGTGATTGATTATGATTGCCTGACATTTCTGCAATGATAAAAGGTGGATGATTTTCGCCAATTTTTTTATTTCCTATTACGATTTCATTCACTATTATCTGTGACCTCCTTCTTTAAATCTTCACAATGCTTATTCCAACTTTCCTTAAATAGTCCGAATAATATTAGATCGGCATACTGATTGTTTTTTAAAATTTGTTTTTTAAGTCTCCCCTCTTCAACAAAGCCAAATTTCTTATGGTAATTTAGACTTATTAAATTAAACTCAAGTACATAAGCATTTAGTTTTCTCATTTTCAACACATTAAAAAGGTAATCCAGTGTTAAAATACCCATAACTGTCCCTGAACCACGAGGTACTGTCCTTTCACCAATATAAAAGCCCCATTCACACGTTCCATGTTTTTTATTTATATTTGTGAATTGAATAAATCCTATAGGCTTACTTTTATATAAACAAAGCTTTACAATTTTTGTAGAATCATTTTTATATAATTCAAACCAACGTTTATGCTGTTCATTTGTAATTATTTCATCAGAATTCATAACAGACTTAACTCGATCACTATTTCTCCAAGTTAATACGATATTCAAATTTTCATCTTCCAAATCTATTAGTTTATATTCATCAATCCGTACCATTTATCGAATCAACAACTCTTTCTATAAAACGATTTAAACTATTTTCATTCATTAAATCTAAAGCCCTTTGGGACATCTTTATTACTTTTAATGGATTCTGTATTAAGAAATTCAATTCTTGTGCAATTTTTTCTGAGGTTACTTTAGAACTTTCGCCTAAATGGAGGACTGCGCCTTTATCGTTTACTAAATCAATAATCTCAATTTGATTTTCTGCTGTTACTATTGTTAATGTAGGCAGACCTAAATAACACCTTTCCCATGTGGTAGTTCCACCTGCTCCAATTGATAAATCAGCAAGACTCATTAATTCTGCCATGTTATTTATTTGACAATAATAATAAAAATTCGGTACTTCATTGCAAAAAGACTTAATCGTTACCTTATTTTTATTACTATCTCCTACAACAATATCAATGTGAATTTCTGAATACATTGGATTTTTTAATACATCTATTGTTTTAAACGTTTCGTTAGTAGGATCACTTCCTCCAAAAAACACAAGAATTCTTCTAATACTACCGTTTCTTTTTCTTAAATTTATTTTTTCATTCATAAATTCCTGACGAAGGATAACGTATGGTAAGCCTAAAAATTTCACACAGCTTTTTGGAACTAAATCATCATAGCGTTCATTATGGTTTGAAATGTTTTGATCAAGAATAAGTTGACAGAAATGACTTCGGTTTGCTAAGTCATCAATAACGATTATTTTTTTTCCCGTAAGTTGATAAAATAGATTTTCCCATTTAGAATCAATCGAATAATGGTCAATGATTAAACATGACGAAGAAGGATCAGAATTGATAATATTTACTGTTTGAATTAAATCTATTTTCCAATCTACTTTCAACCAATCTTCATACGAGTTTTTGAATTGATTTGCCTGCTGTTTAGTAGCTGGACAGGGCAGTACACATAACTTATAGCCTTTATCTACTATTAAATGGTTTAAATTCCCAGGTAAATCTCGACAAATAAACAGAATATCGATTCCAGCTTTAGTAAATAGATTTGCGAGAGTTAAGCAACGCATTACGTGACCCGTCCCAATTTCATATGAGGCATCAACTCGAATAAAAATCTTTTTACTTTTCATTAAATCACTCAATTTTCTTTTGTTTAATATGATGATTAATCATTAATAATTCAGGCTTCTTATCAAATAAATCGTATACATCCTGTAATGTAAAAAAAGGTTTTTTTGGATAAAGTTCTTCAATTACCTTACGAATTAAGATAAAATCCTCAGGTGTATCAACTGTAAGTCGAATATGACTTTTATCCGTTTCTTGAAGTACTTGTCTAATTATAAAATTTCCTGAATTGTACACATAAGGGGTTACATGTTCCCTGAAGGGCTGAACAAGGTTTAATCGATTAATTGACTCGATTAAAGAATAAGACATAACTTCGATGTCCATTCCTATTGGGAAACTTCTCTGAACTGTATTTGAGGCATAATCAATTTGTTTCATATTGATTATAAATTCATTGATAACTAGATCAATTATATTTGGGTCAATTAAGGGACAATCAGAAGTAATTCGAACAACAATATCCGCTTTGTAAATGGAAGCAGCTTCGTAATATCTAGACAAAACATCGTCTTCAGAACCTCTATAATAGGACAAAAACATTAATTCGCAAAAATTTACTATTTCCCGATCTAAATCTTTTGTAGTGGTAGCTATCACGATTTCATTAATAAGTTTTGACCTTTTAACTCGTTCTACTTGATAGGCTAATAATGGTTTATTCAAAACTTTTAGAAGAACTTTTCCAGGTAATCTTGTTGATCCCATTCGTGCTTGAATGATTGCTACTACTTTCATTTTCACTCTCCCTTTTTAATTTATAATTAATTTCTTCTCGAAAAATAATTTACCACTTTTTTAACTGCATTTACGACATCCATAGAGTCTTGATCACTCATTCCTGCATGTAATGGCAGTGTAATGAATTCTTCATAACATTTTTCGGCAACCGTACAAGTTCCAAGCTTATAACCTAAAGTCTGGTAATAAGGATGATAATAGACTGGAATATAATGAACGTTTACTCCTATATTTTCTTTTTGTAATGCCTCAAAAATTTCTTTACGATTGCCAGTCAATTTTGAGCTTTGAATTTTTATAATATATAGGTGCCAACTAGAATCTCCTTGAAATTCTTGGTATGGCAAAGAAATTTCATTCATTGATTTGAATTCATTGTTATAAAAATCGGCAATTTGTTTACGTCTAGCAATAAATGAATCTAACTTTTTCAATTGTGACATTCCAAGCGCAGCTTGAATATCTGTCAGTCTAAAGTTAAAGCCTAATAATTGCATTTCATAATACCAAGGACCATGGTTTTCAATTAACAGTTCTTTAGCTCGAACAATTCCGTGAGATCTAAATTGCAATAATTTTTGATAAAAGTCTTCATTATTTGTCGTTATCATACCACCTTCTCCTGTTGTGATATGTTTCACTGGATGGAAACTAAACATTGTCATATCACCTATAGAACCAATTTTCTTATTTTTATATTTAGCTCCTAATGCATGAGCAGCATCTTCTATTAAAATTAAATTGTTTTCTTTAGCAATTTGACTAATACATTCCAGATCAGCTGGCTGACCCGTAAAATGTACAGGGATAATCGCTTTCGTTTTTTTTGTAATTTTCTCCTTTATTAGCGACGGATTTAGATTATAAGTTTTTGGATCAATATCAACAAATATAGGTTTTGCACCTTGATATAATACACAATTTGAAGTTGCAGCAAATGTCATTGGAGTCGTTATCACCTCATCTCCCTTACCAATCCCTGCAGCAAAACATGCACCATGTAACGCAGCAGTCCCACTTGAAAATGCAACAGCAAATTTAGCACTTGTATATTCTGCTATTTCTTTTTCAAACTGTTCGATAGTAGGTCCAGTGGTAATAAAATCACTACGTAATATGCTAATGACAGAATTAATGTCGTCATCATTTATTACTTGTCTTCCATAAGGCAAGTAATGATCTCGAATAGGTTGTCCACCATGGATTGCTAACTTTTCTTTATCCATTCGGTGAATCACTCTCATTGTTAAAATTATTTTTAATCCAATTTTCAGTTGTTAAAATCCCTTCTTCAATCGACACTTTAGGACTCCAAAGCATCACTTTTTCTGCCTTTTGAAAATTACATAACAGTTTTGGAATTTCGCTTTGAGGATGGATATGAGGAATATGATTAATAGGAACTTGATTGTTAGCAATCTTTTCAGCCAAGTCATTTATAGAGAGGTCTTTTCCGCTTCCTGCATTAATGATTTCACCATTTAAAAGGTCATTATATCCAGCTTCTACTACAAAATCAGCACAATCTTCAACGTAAAGTAAGTCTCTAGTTTGAGTTCCGTCACCATAAATATTAATTGGTATTCCTTTTAATTTATTATGAATAAAGATGGAAACTACGCCCCCTTCACCACCTGTTCGTTGAAAGGGTCCATAAGTGTTAAAAGGTCTTAATACGACAGCTGGTAAGCCATATGAAAAATAATAAGATAGTACCATGTTTTCAGCTGCAATTTTGGATCCGGCATAAGGTGAAGCAGGCTTTGTTGGTGATTTCTCACTGATTCCCTCATTGCAGTATGCTTTTTCGTAAACCATACAAGTGCTCATAAAGACCATTTTTACTTGATATTTCCTGCATTCTTCCAACAAATAAAAAGTTGCAAGCGTATCATTTATAAAAGTTGTTTCAGGATCATCAATGCTATCTTGTACATTAATACTTGCTGCTAAATGATAGCAAATATCAAATTTTATCGTTTTAAAAAGTTCTTGTATTGAGAATCGATCTTTTAAATCAATGATTCTTAAACCTTTGAGATTTTCATCACCTATAAATTCATTTACATTTTCAATGGATGAATTAGATAAATTGTCTACGATCCACACTTTTTGACCATCTTTTAGTAATCGTCCAACTACCCACCTACCAATAAATCCGCTTCCTCCGGTAACTAAAACATTCATTAACTTCCTCCTTAAATAAGATTTTCCTGTACAATGATTTTTCTAACTTGTTCTTTACTTAGTTGGATTTGACCCTCAGAACTATAAGTTCCCGGTTTCGTTTTGTTTGCTCCTTCATAGACCTTTGTTGAAGAAAAAAAAGAAGGGATAATATATAAATCCGGTAATTCAAATGCGACTAAAGATTCCTCATAAGCCATTAATTCCTCATACTTTTTTTCACCAGGCTTTAAACCGATCTCATTAATTTTTATATTCTTACGATCAATCCCAAATTTGCTAGCTGTTTCTTCAATTATGATTTCTGCTAAATCTTTTAAGTTTATGACAGGCATTTTTAATATAAACGTTTCCCCACCTTGAGCAATTTTAAGTGACTCAATTGTTAATTTAGTTGCTTGTTCTAATGTCATCATAAATCTTGTCATCGATAAATCTGTTACAGTTACGAAGTTTTTCTCCTTTACTTGCTTTATGAATAAAGGAATGACTGAACCTCTAGATCCAATTACATTTCCAAATCGGACACTTGAAAAAATTGTACTTTTCGATCCTTTTGAATATTCCGCTGAAGAGATCAGCTTTTCTGCCGTTAGTTTAGTAGCTCCATAATTATTTGTCGGTGAAATAGCTTTATCTGTACTAGTAAAAACAACCTTTTTAACATTTTGATTTTTCGCCGCAGAAATCACATTGTATGTTCCAATTACATTAGTAAGAACTGCCTCAAAAGGATTGTATTCACAAAATTCAACATGCTTCATTGCAGCAGTATGAAAAACATAGTCAATATCTTCCATTGCACTTAATACACGCTCATAATTTCGTATATCACCAATTAAAAACCTCAGTCTTGAGTCATTATTAAATTCAATTTTCAAATTAAATTGCTTATATTCATCTCTACTCAAAATTCGTATGACATCGGGTTCTTCACGTAAAAGATGTTTTACGATGTTTTTACCAATTGTGCCTGTCCCACCAATAACTAAAATTTTTTTATTCTTGAAAAACATATCTACTTTTCACCTCGTACTATTTTAGATACTAGATTAGATAGTTCTTTTCCTGAATCTGTTACATGATAGGAATCTATTAGAAAATTATTAATTACTTCTTTATATTTTTGTTTTTCTTCTGAAGATTGGAAGAAAGCTAACAAAGTATTTACTAATTCTGTTGGGTCATTATGAGCGTATATACCTAATCGATCAAAGTAATCATAGTGACGATTACTCATTATAAAATAATAAACAAAAGTTGGTTTATTGAATAAGCAACTTTCTAACGCTACAGTTGACAATGATGCTAGTACTATATCGGTATTCGAAATTAACTCATGTGTATCGACCGTTCGATCTGTTATTACTTGGACTGATTTATTATCTCTTTTTAAATCCAAATACAACTTAACCCGATTCTTTGCTAGTTCCCACGGATGTGGCTTAATTAACAATTGGCAACTTTTATTAGAAACTAGTAATTCAACCATTTTTTTAAAGTTGTATTCATTTGTATTTGGACCTGTAGCTATTAAAATTGTCATTTTTTTTTCATCTAAATGATACTTATTTAAAAATTCATGATGATTTGCCTTTGGATAGACAAAAATGTCATCATATCTAGGATGACCGATCGTTGCAATTCTTTCGGCCTCAAGACCACGCTTTAAATACCATCTTTTTTCATATTCACCATAAACTGCGACATGACTAGTAAACACTGGAATGAAAGCTTCTTCACCCATAAGAATACCGTGTTGCAGACAAATGCTTGGAATACCTTTAATTAGCCCAACTATTCCAAGTGCACGACTAATCATATCCTCTGATGTTCCTACTAAAACTGTAGAGATTGGAATTTGTTCATATAGATTAAAAACAGTTTCGATTGCATCAACAATAAGTGGAATCCTTTTAATGAATGTATTGATAAAAAATGAATTACCAAATGCCAGATGCTCCTTGAAATTACGAAATATTTCACAAATACGATCGACTAATTTTTTAGAAATTTGACTTGTATCATTTTTAAAATTTCCGATG
>NZ_NTZO01000002.1 GCF_002559405.1 Bacillus sp. AFS001701
ACCAGGCGACGTTCTACTCTCACAGGGGGAAACCCCCAACTACCATCGACGCAAAAGAGCTTAACTGCCGTGTTCGGTATGGGAACGGGTGTGACCTCTTTGCCATAATCACCTGATTAATTGAGTTGTACTTCGTACCCTCAAAACTAGATAATGTCATCATCAAACTTGTTAGTTAAGTCCTCGACCGATTAGTATCAGTCAGCTCCACGTGTCACCACGCTTCCACCTCTGACCTATCAACCTGATCGTCTCTCAGGGGTCTTACTAGCTTAACGCTATGGGAAATCTCATCTTGAGGGGGGCTTCATGCTTAGATGCTTTCAGCACTTATCCCTTCCACACATAGCTACCCAGCCATGCTCTTGGCAGAACAACTGGTACACCAGCGGTGTGTCCATCCCGGTCCTCTCGTACTAAGGACAGCTCCTCTCAAATTTCCTGCGCCCACGACGGATAGGGACCGAACTGTCTCACGACGTTCTGAACCCAGCTCGCGTACCGCTTTAATGGGCGAACAGCCCAACCCTTGGGACCGACTACAGCCCCAGGATGCGATGAGCCGACATCGAGGTGCCAAACCTCCCCGTCGATGTGGACTCTTGGGGGAGATAAGCCTGTTATCCCCGGGGTAGCTTTTATCCGTTGAGCGATGGCCCTTCCATGCGGAACCACCGGATCACTAAGCCCGACTTTCGTCCCTGCTCGACTTGTAGGTCTCGCAGTCAAGCTCCCTTATGCCTTTACACTCTTCGAATGATTTCCAACCATTCTGAGGGAACCTTTGGGCGCCTCCGTTACTCTTTAGGAGGCGACCGCCCCAGTCAAACTGCCCACCTGACACTGTCTCCGAGCCGGATCACGGCTCTAGGTTAGAATTTCAATACAGCCAGGGTAGTATCCCACCGACGCCTCCACCGAAGCTAGCGCTCCGGCTTCTCAGGCTCCTACCTATCCTGTACAAGCTGTACCAAAATTCAATATCAAGCTGCAGTAAAGCTCCACGGGGTCTTTCCGTCCTGTCGCGGGTAACCTGCATCTTCACAGGTACTATAATTTCACCGAGTCTATGGTTGAGACAGTGCCCAAATCGTTACGCCTTTCGTGCGGGTCGGAACTTACCCGACAAGGAATTTCGCTACCTTAGGACCGTTATAGTTACGGCCGCCGTTTACTGGGGCTTCAATTCAGAGCTTCTCCCGTAAGGGATAACCCCTCCTCTTAACCTTCCAGCACCGGGCAGGCGTCAGCCCCTATACTTCGCCTTGCGGCTTCGCAGAGACCTGTGTTTTTGCTAAACAGTCGCTTGGGCCTTTTCACTGCGGCTCTCCCGGGCATACACCCAAAAGAGCACCCCTTCTCCCGAAGTTACGGGGTCATTTTGCCGAGTTCCTTAACCATAGTTCTCTCGCTCACCTTAGGATTCTCTCCTCGCCTACCTGTGTCGGTTTGCGGTACAGGCACCTATTTCCTCGCTAGAAGCTTTTCTTGGCAGCGTAGAATCAGGAACTTCGGTACTATATTTCCCTCGCCATCACAACTCAGCCTTATGATGTGCGGATTTGCCTACACATCAGCCTAATTGCTTGGACGCGCATATCCAGCAGCGCGCTTACCCTATCTTTCTGCGTCCCTCCATTGCTCAAACGGAAATGAGGTGGTACAGGAATATCAACCTGTTGTCCATCGCCTACGCCTGTCGGCCTCGGCTTAGGTCCTGACTAACCCTGGGAGGACGAGCCTTCCCCAGGAAACCTTAGGCATACGGTGGACGGGATTCTCACCCGTCTTTCGCTACTCATACCGGCATTCTCACTTCTAAGCGCTCCACCAGTCCTTACGATCTAGCTTCAACGCCCTTAGAACGCTCCCCTACCACTGATACCATACGGTATCAATCCGCAGCTTCGGTGATACGTTTAGCCCCGTTACATTTTCGGCGCAGAGTCACTCGACCAGTGAGCTATTACGCACTCTTTAAATGGTGGCTGCTTCTAAGCCAACATCCTGGTTGTCTAAGCAACTCCACATCCTTTTCCACTTAACGTATACTTTGGGACCTTAGCTGGCGGTCTGGGCTGTTTCCCTCTTGACCACGGATCTTATCACTCGTAGTCTGACTCCTATGGATAAGTCATTGGCATTCGGAGTTTGACTGAATTCGGTAACCCGTTGGGGGCCCCTAGTCCAATCAGTGCTCTACCTCCAAGACTCTAACACATAAGGCTAGCCCTAAAGCTATTTCGGGGAGAACCAGCTATCTCCGAGTTCGATTGGAATTTCTCCGCTACCCACACCTCATCCCCGCACTTTTCAACGTGCGTGGGTTCGGACCTCCATTCAGTGTTACCTGAACTTCATCCTGGACATGGGTAGATCACTCGGTTTCGGGTCTACGACCACGTACTATATCGCCCTATTCAGACTCGCTTTCGCTGCGGCTCCGTCTCTTCAACTTAACCTTGCACGGGATCGTAACTCGCCGGTTCATTCTACAAAAGGCACGCCATCACTCGTTAACGAGCTCTGACTATTTGTAAGCACACGGTTTCAGGTTCTCTTTCACTCCCCTTCCGGGGTGCTTTTCACCTTTCCCTCACGGTACTGGTTCACTATCGGTCACTAGGTAGTATTTAGCCTTGGGAGATGGTCCTCCCAGATTCCGACGGAATTTCACGTGTTCCGCCGTACTCAGGATCCACTCAAGAGGGAACGAGGTTTCAACTACAGGGTTTTTACCTTCTTTGACGGACCTTTCCAGGTCGCTTCATTTACCCCGTTCCTTTGTAACTCCGTATAGAGTGTCCTACAACCCCAAGAGGCAAGCCTCTTGGTTTGGGCTATCTTCCGTTTCGCTCGCCGCTACTCAGGAAATCGCTATTGCTTTCTATTCCTCCAGGTACTTAGATGTTTCAGTTCCCTGGGTCTGTCCTCAGTACCCTATGTATTCAGGTAAAGATACTACTCCATTACGAGTAGTGGGTTCCCCCATTCGGAAATCTCCGGATCAAAGCTTACTTACAGCTCCCCGAAGCATATCGGTGTTAGTCCCGTCCTTCATCGACTCCTAGTGCCAAGGCATCCACCGTGCGCCCTTTCTAACTTAACTAATTTTAAAACTAATTGAATTAAACTTACGCAGTTTAATGAATGACATTATCTAGTTTTCAAGGTACAAAGTTGAGAGTGAACTCTCAAAACTAAACAAAACAATGAAGAAACATTTCATGCATGAACCATCGGTTCATGATGTCTCCATAGAAAGGAGGTGATCCAGCCGCACCTTCCGATACGGCTACCTTGTTACGACTTCACCCCAATCATCTGTCCCACCTTAGGCGGCTGGCCCCTAAAAGGTTACCCCACCGACTTCGGGTGTTACAAACTCTCGTGGTGTGACGGGCGGTGTGTACAAGGCCCGGGAACGTATTCACCGCGGCATGCTGATCCGCGATTACTAGTGATTCCGGCTTCATGTAGGCGAGTTGCAGCCTACAATCCGAACTGAGAATAGTTTTATGGGATTAGCTCCACCTCGCGGTCTTGCAACCCTTTGTACTATCCATTGTAGCACGTGTGTAGCCCAGGTCATAAGGGGCATGATGATTTGACGTCATCCCCACCTTCCTCCGGTTTGTCACCGGCAGTCACCTTAGAGTGCCCAACTAAATGCTGGCAACTAAGATCAAGGGTTGCGCTCGTTGCGGGACTTAACCCAACATCTCACGACACGAGCTGACGACAACCATGCACCACCTGTCACTCTGTCCCCGAAGGGAAAGCCCTATCTCTAGGGTTGTCAGAGGATGTCAAGACCTGGTAAGGTTCTTCGCGTTGCTTCGAATTAAACCACATGCTCCACCACTTGTGCGGGCCCCCGTCAATTCCTTTGAGTTTCAGTCTTGCGACCGTACTCCCCAGGCGGAGTGCTTAATGCGTTAACTTCAGCACTAAAGGGCGGAAACCCTCTAACACTTAGCACTCATCGTTTACAGCGTGGACTACCAGGGTATCTAATCCTGTTTGCTCCCCACGCTTTCGCGCCTCAGCGTCAGTTACAGACCAGAAAGTCGCCTTCGCCACTGGTGTTCCTCCAAATCTCTACGCATTTCACCGCTACACTTGGAATTCCACTTTCCTCTTCTGCACTCAAGTTTCCCAGTTTCCAATGACCCTCCCCGGTTGAGCCGGGGGCTTTCACATCAGACTTAAGAAACCGCCTGCGCGCGCTTTACGCCCAATAATTCCGGACAACGCTTGCCACCTACGTATTACCGCGGCTGCTGGCACGTAGTTAGCCGTGGCTTTCTGGTTAGGTACCGTCAAGGTGCCAGCTTATTCAACTAGCACTTATTCTTCCCTAACAACAGAGCTTTACGACCCGAAGGCCTTCATCGCTCACGCGGCGTTGCTCCGTCAGACTTTCGTCCATTGCGGAAGATTCCCTACTGCTGCCTCCCGTAGGAGTCTGGGCCGTGTCTCAGTCCCAGTGTGGCCGATCACCCTCTCAGGTCGGCTACGCATCGTCGCCTTGGTGAGCCGTTACCTCACCAACTAGCTAATGCGCCGCGGGCCCATCTGTAAGTGATAGCCGAGGCCATCTTTCAATAAAGGAACAGGAGTTCCTTTATGTCATCCGGTATTAGCTCCGGTTTCCCGAAGTTATCCCAGTCTTACAGGTAGGTTGCCCACGTGTTACTCACCCGTCCGCCGCTAACTAACGGGAGCAAGCTCCCATTAGTCCGCTCGACTTGCATGTATTAGGCACGCCGCCAGCGTTCGTCCTGAGCCAGGATCAAACTCTCCATAAAAGTTAAGTTTAAATCTTGTATTGCTCAAAAAA
>NZ_NTZO01000300.1 GCF_002559405.1 Bacillus sp. AFS001701
TCCTTACATTGAATAAAAATTAAATTTAATAAAGAAATATTCTAACACTTAAAAATATCTTAATATATTTTTGTTCTGAACACAAAAAGAAAGCTAAAAGGGTAGGATCAAGGAAAAGATATTTATATAAATAAAATCAAAAAGGTAAATCTTAACCTACTGTCGAATGCAAAGTAAGAACAATACGGGAATTTAGTATCTATGAATAATATCTTGTAGATAAACTTTTAAGATAAGTAGGTTCTATAAATGAATAAGAAAAAAACTAATTATATGCGTTTAAGCGGTGGTTTTCAAAATGATGTATTTTATGACCAAGATAATAATAGAGTAGTTAGGCAATCTAATTTAGAAAGAACAAAAGAAATGGTGTTACAAGAAATTGATTGGATAATTTTTTTACATAAGCATGGAGTAGATGTTCCAAGAGCAAATCGTAATTTAAGAGAAGAAGAAGGTAGAGTCATAACTTATTTTAAGTATATTGATGGCGAAAAAATTGATGTTACAAACCCTAACCATTGGAATAAACACCTATTTGAACAATGGGGTAAAAATTTTAGTTGAGAATAAAATCTTTATAATTGATTTTGATGATTGTGCATTTAATTGGTTCGCACAGGATTTTGCTACAGCTTTTTATCATGCATATTGGCAACAGAACTGTTCTAACCAAATGAATGAACAGTTTATTGAAAATTTTATGGTGAACTTTTTTAAAGGATATAAACTAGAAAACTTACTTCATAATGACTTAGTAAAACAAATCCCGATCTTTCTTAAATTGAGAGAAATATTTTTGCTCCATTTATTTGTCCAAAAATGGGATATGAATCGATTAGAGGAGTGGCAAAAATATACACTTGTTGATTTAGAAAATAAGATTAAAAATGATGTGCCATATGCAGATCTTATAGATTTTTCGATTTATCAATAATGGAAGCCATAGGATAGCTCTAGTTATAATTTCTAGCTATCCTTATAATTTTTAAAAACTTTTACATATACTCAAAAATGTATGGTCATTGATTCGTTAATTCGACTATATAATAAAACAAACAGTATTTTTTGTAGTTGCTTTATTGGAAGGGGCTGATGTTTATGCGAAGAAATAATAATGCGGCTCTTATTGTAATTTTATGGTTATCTATGGTGCTTTTTATAGTTGTAAATGCAATACGCCATATTCGAGTATATATGGTTTATAGTTCAGGCATAATGCCTTTTATTGTTTGTGGAATGATTATTTTTGCGATTATTATCCTTTATGTAAGGGGTACGAATCAGCGAAGATAAAGAGTCATATTGAACCCATTACGTCAATTTAGTAAAGTAATTGAGACAGTATATGGTTGCATTTTAAAAATTTCGTTCTTATTCTCATATGTATAAGAGCGCTGCGACGTACGTTTTTTAGTATGCTGGTGGAGCAGTTTAATTTTTGCATAACTATGAGTCTTGCCAATTAGGCAAGTCTCTTTTTTGTTGGCGATGAATCTGCTAATCATCTATAAAAAAGATCAATCAGTTCAACTACAAATGAAAAGTACCTTAGAGATACCCCCTCTAAGGTATGGCAACAGAATTCCGAACTAATGCTACATTCTACTTACAATTAAAAAGGGGCATCAAAAAGTCAGTTAACCTAACTTATGAGACAGCCCCATAGATGATTGTATTACTTTAAAATTATTTTACTAGTCCGCCTCTTAACTTAGTTACACCAAATTCTAAATAACATTTTAAACAGCTTAGCATAAATACCCAGCCTTCTTTATTATCGATTAAATGATGAATATATTCTGGGTTGCTTTCACTAAAGCCTTCTTCCACCACTTCAATAATTGTGTTATTTTGACCTTGTTCATTTAATGTAATCGTTACAATATTTCCTTCTTCTGTAGGTCCCCAAGCAAACACAATCTTCTTATTTTCCTCAACTTCGATGATTTTAATTTTACCTTCTGCATTGTAAAGATCGTATTTTAAAGTAATGACTTTTCCTTCTTCCCATCGTTCAGAGCTAGAAGAAAACCAAAAGTTACCTATTTTAGTTGGATCAACAAATGCCTCGAATATGTCTTTTGCTGGTTTGAAAATATTAAACTTAGTCACATTATTCATTTAATTATCAGCCCACTTTCAATTAATTTCATATGTATTATCATCGTCCTTACAAACCTATTTTAAACTTTTAACTTTTAATTGTGAATATTTAAGCTGCAATATTCAGTTATTAATGTTTTATCTATCAATTATAGAAAAAAGATTAATCCAATAGTCTGTCACTATCATCCTGAAAATGATTAAAATCAATTTTAGAGAATTGAAGACTCAGAATAGGAGAATTGATGGGTAATAAGGTCTATTACATAGGTCATTTTATCTAAAACAATCTTTTTATCACATTTTTGATTGTGTATACTTAAAGATGTATTTTATATATTGGTTAAATTTTATAGTTATTAATACAAGAGAGGGAGAGAAACAGTGGGGTTTTTTATTTTTTTAATCATTGCATTTTTTATTATTAAATCGATCTTTTTTTCAGGTGGTTCAGGTTCAAGTGAAGGTCATAGTCATCAAGGCACAAGTAACGGTTCAACCTATTACCCAGCTGGTCAATTTGAAACAGGTTTTTATATTGAACAGATTCATGTTTATGCGAAGGGACCCGTCTTTACTTATGATACTCCAACCATAAAAGATGAATGTTTTTATGTATTTGGTGAAGGAGAACTACAAATTAGTAATTCAACAGGGGAATTGAAAATTGCTCTAAAAAAAATAAGTGATAATCGAATAGTTCCTATGCACTTTTATATTAATGGTAGCTATTACCCTGTTATTGATCGATATGGAAATACTTATGCTGGTATTGATTACACGACAGTGAGTGTTGGACGGACAGCGGCTGCTTTGTTAAATGAATTAGAAGCATCATTGGTAGATCAACACCTTTATAATAGAACTTGTTTATTTTTAAAAGAACTACTTGTGTTTAATATGTTAGTAAAAAGAAAGATCATTACAAGTTATAGTAATCACTATATAACTGTTTCTAATGCAGATATTAGCACGTTTTACCAAACATTCGATAAGTTAAGTGAGCAAGCGTTCAATCTAATGGATAAATATATTACAGAAGGAACAGGTGAAATGAGAGAGGACTATATCTCTGAATTACTTAAGATATTAGAATTGCCAACAGATACAAGAGACTTGAATGTGATTAGGAATCAATATAAGCAGTTAGCCAAGAAGTACCATCCAGACCGAAATAAGGGTACAGAAGAAACAATGAAAAAGATAAATGTAGCATATGAAGAGATATGTGAATATCTGAAAGCGTCTTAAAGGGAAATTCTTAATTGGAAACATAATTAATAGTAGAAATATAAAAAAGCAAAGCTAAGGTTATTATAAGAAAGTAAAGAGTAAATGTATTAAAGGCGGATAATCCCAAATTAAACACAAGAAATAAAAACAATTACTGATTTTGACCAAATTAATGGCGTTCCAAAATTTAAAAAGCGTGCTAAAAAGGATAGGCGCCTGCCTATCCTAACTTATATACTTTTAATATCGATCCGATTCATGACCCATGTTTTTGGCTTTTTCAGAAGCGACATCAGCTGCTTCAGTGCTAGTGTGTTCAGTTCGATTATGATTCGCTTTTTCTAAACCTTCGCGTACTCTACGTCCGTATTCTTCATCAGCTTTTGTAAAATAACCAACCATCGTTTCTTGAATATGAGGCTTGCATACTTTTAGTGCATCTACTAAATTAGAAATTAGTTCACTTTTTTCAGTTTCGTCAAAAGCACGGTAAGTATTTCCAGCTTGGATAAAGTCGTTAGGTCGGTCAATTTTTTGTCGTACTAGCTTATTATTGTACGCAGGTTCATGATCTTTTCCATTCTTTGGCGCCTCTTTTAATCCACCTAGTGATGAAGGTTCATAGTTTACATGTGGGTTTTGACCTGAAGCTGCGTCAACTTTATATTCCATTTGTCCATCACGTTGATTTGTTGCTACATGATTTTTTGGTGAATTAACTGGTAGTTGTAAGTAATTTGTCCCAACTCGATATCGTTGTGTATCTGAGTACGAAAAAGTACGACCTTGAAGTAATTTATCATCTGAAAAATCCAGTCCGTCAACTAGAACACCTGTCCCAAATGCAATTTGTTCAACTTCTGCAAAATAGTTTTCTGGATTTTTATTTAATACCATTTTTCCAACTGGTAAAAAAGGAAACTTTTCTGGATCCCATAGTTTTGTAGGATCAAGTGGATCAAAATCAAGCTCCGGATGCTCATCATCACTCATGATTTGTACACATAATTCCCATTCTGGATAATCGCCTTTCTCAATAGCCTCGTAAAGGTCTTGAGTTGCATGATTATAATTTGTAGATTGGATTTCATCTGCTTCACGTTGTGATAAATTTTTTATTCCTTGTTTTAGCGGTTCCCAGTGGTATTTAATAAGTACTGCTTCTCCATCTTTATTTACCCACTTATATGTATTAACACCGGACCCTTGCATTTGTCGATAGTTAGCTGGAATTCCCCATGGTGAAAAGATAAATGTAACCATATGAGTGGATTCTGGTGTTAGATGAAGAAAGTCAAACATTCTTTCAGGATCAGGGAGATTTGTTACTGGATCTGGTTTAAATGAGTGAACCATATCTGGAAATTTTAAAGGATCACGAATAAAAAAGATTTTTAGATTATTACCGACTAAATCCCAATTTCCATCTTCGGTATAAAACTTTGTAGCGAAACCACGTGGATCACGTAAAGTTTCAGGCGAATGTCCACCACCTACAACTGTGGAAAATCGAACATACACAGGTGTTTTTTTCCCCTTCTCTTGAAATAATTTTGCTCTAGTATATTTAGAAATTGCGTGATCACCTACTTTTCCATAGGCTTCGAAATATCCTTGTGCACCGGCTCCACGTGCATGCACAACGCGTTCTGGAATTCGTTCACGATCAAAATGTGAGATTTTTTCAAGAAAGTCATAGTTTTCTAAAGTTGTTGGTCCCCGATTACCAACGGATCTTACGTTTTGATTATCTGTTACTGGATGGCCTTGCCGATTCGTCAATATTTCTTCATTGTTCGCTTGATTATCCATAATTTGCCTCCATTCATACAAATACAAAATTTAGAATTTCCATAAATTTGGAAGGATATGCAAATTTTTCCTGTTGAATGTTTCGGGTCAGTACAATTGAAAAGTTTACAATTTGGATACATCTCATGACCAATTTTGAAACATTGATTCAATATTATTGAGATGTAAAGTGAGAGGAGGAATTTAAAATGAAGAAGAAATTATTAAAAGCTTTTGTATCAACTATGGCCTTATCTGGCGCATTATTATTTTCAAATGGTGTAACAGCCGGGCCGACACATGTAAGTGCAGCGGTTTTAAATGCTCCGATTAGTGTATATGAGGTAACTGCAAGTGTATTAAACGTACGAAGTGCTCCAAATACAAGTTCAAAAGTTGTAGACACTTTAAGAAAGAAAGATCAAATTGAGATTGTAAAATTCTATAATGCTAGCTGGGCACAAATTAAAACAACAACTACTAAAAATGGTATAGCTTATGTAAGTACTAAATACTTACAAAAAGTACCAACTACTGTTACAACAAAAGCTAATTTAAATTTACGTACTGGTCCAAGTACAAAATATAAAGTTCTAACAGTGATACCAAAAGGTTCAAAAGTCAGTTTCCTTGGCTATCAAACTGAAGGGACAACTCAAATCGATTATAATTGGGCCATCGTTTCTTACAATGGTAAAAAAGGATTTGTGAGTACTAGTTATTTAAATTTGAAGTAATCACAAATGGCTAGACCTGAATTAAAATTCGAAATGACGAAATCGTAACGAGAAATCCAGTGAAATATGATTAAAAAAGATTACCTTAACTCTGAGTTAGTTGCTTCATTTCCCTATTCCCCAAAAAAAGAAAGTGAGCTAAAAGCTTACTTTCTTTCAGAGTGTTGAAATATAAAAATGGTCAAACGTATATA
>NZ_NTZO01000301.1 GCF_002559405.1 Bacillus sp. AFS001701
TAAATTTTTAATAATATTTCTTTATGGATTGCCTCTAATGTTTTTTGAACAAAAAATGACTGTCCAATTAGACAGTCATACGAAATTAAAAAACAATTAAATTTTAGTTGTTTATTTGTCCGTTTAACTAAAGGAAAGTTAGTTATTAACTATGAAAAACCTTTGACTTCTTGAACGGTCCTTCCATTTACTTCAAAAAATTGCAGCTTTTAAAAGTCCACTATTGTATGCTTGATCACTTTAATTTGACGAAATAATAAAAAAGAAGCGTTCCCCTCTAAAAGAAACGCCCTTTACGTATAAACATTATTTAATCGAACTTTTGGCATTGTTTTATGCTTGCTTCTTGCGAAATATGTTTCTCAATTTTTATATTTGTCACTTGTAACCCTGTTAGGTTAGAATCTCTTACAGAAAAAGTAAGTTTATCAAAATCTCCACCATGATGACCATAGTTTAAAGCACTAGCGAAAATGAAATGTCTCCTAGGATCCCCATCAATGGGTTCGATTTTGATTTCTGTACACATAAAAAAATCTGAATAAGAAGGACCCAAATAATTTAGATATCGTGAATACAATGCTTCTTCAAGCAACTCTTCTTTAATAGGTCCGTCAATTTCTTTTCTCCACCCTACAATGAGCCAATCATAAAGAGATTGTGACTTTAATCGTATTTTTTGATTATTTTGCGAAACAATTATTTCACCATCCTTAGCTGTGCAGGTTTGGCGTTTATTGTCACTTATACATGTATAAGCAGGGTCGAAAGTAATCACTTCATCGTTTGCCGTTTTTAACATCAATTTATTCGATGGGTTACCTATAGATTTCTCGATTGTTCCATTAACTTGACTAGAATTATTAAGCCAGTATACTACCTTTCTGAGTACTAGTTCTTGAAAACCATCGTTGATACTGAATACACGTTGTTGCCCAGAATCATTTTAACTTTAATGTATTGAACCACTTCATGGTTTAATGAGTGCGACATTAGCTGTTCCAAAAAAGGACCTCTTTGATTGCTTCAGTTATTTGAGTTGAATTAATTAAAAATCCAATAAGTAATAGAGTAATAATATTATATACCCTCAAAATAGTGATTTTCCTACTACTATAAGTTCTAAAAAGCCATCTCTGACATTACAAGTTGTATCATTATAAAAATTACTTGTTCCTAAAACAACCAAATTGGTAACCTCCATGTTTGAAATAAACTCTAATTATAAGTTTTTGAAATATCCTTTACAATTATTCTTCTTCAACTAATCTGTCTTTTAGTTATAGTTAATTTAGTAAAACAACTTAATTGGTTCCTATAAATAAAAAACCGCCACTATGTGACGATTTTTAAACATTAAATCGATATCCCGCTCCCCAAACTGTTTCCAAGAACTTAGGGTTTGTAGGGTCTCTTTCTATTTTTTCACGTAATCTACTAATATGGACAGTTACAGTTGAAACGTCTGCCGCTGATTCGAGGCCCCAAACCTTTTCATAGAGCTGTTCTTTACTTAAAACTTGGTTCGGATTCATTACAAAAAACACCATTAAATCAAATTCTTTTGTCGTAAAGGATACTTCTTTTTCGTTAATAAAAACTTTACGAGCTGAACGATCGATTGATATTCCATGAACGAAAATTGTTTTTGAAACGGTATTGTTACCTGCTAGCCTTTCATATCGGGATAAATGTGCCTTTACTCTTGCAACGAGTTCACTAGGACTAAATGGCTTTGTAATGTAATCGTCCGCACCTAAACCGAGGCCTCTAATTTTATCGATATCTTCTTTTTTAGCAGATACAAATAAAATAGGAATGTTTTTTACCGCACGTATTTCTTTACAAATTTCAAAACCATTTTTTCCAGGCAGCATGATATCCAAAATGATTAAATCATAATTTCCTTTTAGTGCATGTTGAAGGCCTTCATCGCCATTATGTTGAATATCTACACGAAAATCATTTATTTCTAAATAGTCTCTTTGTAATTCTGCAATGCTTATA
Source organism: Bacillus sp. AFS001701 (assembly GCF_002559405.1). Taxonomy (GTDB): domain Bacteria; phylum Bacillota; class Bacilli; order Bacillales; family Bacillaceae_G; genus Gottfriedia. The sequence goes on from NZ_NTZO01000301.1 coordinate 2,008, forward strand.
TCATCTTCAATCAGTAATATTTCTTTCAATTTCTCTCACCTTTCTTCAAGGAAAAGAATATACTTGTCCCTTTACCAATCTCACTAGTTGCCCAAATTTCCCCTCCGTGCTCTTCAACAATTTGTTTTGCGATTGCTAGTCCTAAACCACTACCGCCAGTTTGTGAATTTCTTGATTGTTCTGCACGGTAAAAACGTTCAAAAATAAATGGTAATGCAGCAGGATCAATACCTTGTCCATTATCAGATACTTCAACAATTACTTCATTTATCTGTTCATTTAATGAAAATGAAATTTTCTTCTCTTCTTTGTTCATATATTTTACACAATTGCTTACTAAGTTCGACAATACTCTTTTTAATTTCTCTCGATCCGCAGTAACATTGATTGATTCATTTGACTGATTAAATTCTATCTTGATGCCTTGCTGCAATAAATCTAAATAAATTTCCTCTATATAGCTCCCTATATATTTATTCAACTCGAAAGTTTCAAAATGAAATGGTTCCTTTTTTAGATCCAGCTTAGAAAATAAGAACAATTCATCGATTAATGAATCCATATCCTTTGCTTTAGAGTAAACAGTAGATAAATATTTTTCCATTTTCTCTGGAGTATTTGCTACACCATCTTTTATCCCTTCCACATATCCGATTATTGAAGTAATCGGTGTTTTCAAATCATGTGAGATATTGGACAATAGCTCTTTACGATTTTCCTCATATTGTATCTGTAGATTGATCGACTCTTTTAATTTGATTCTCATTTCCTCAAACGTTTTATTTAATACACCGATTTCATCATTTGAACTCGTATCAATTTCAAAATTCAAATCCCCAACTTTAATTTTTTCTGCTCCATTTTTAAGTTTTGAGATTGGCTTAATAATGCTTCGGGAAACTAAATAGTTTAGCATTCCGATTATCATAATAAATAAAAATAACAATAAGCCTAGTAAAATTGGAAAAAGATTACGAATAACCTCAGTATATGAGCTTGCCTTCTTTAAGACAAAAATACTCCCTTGGCTTTGATCTGGAAAATAAAAATCAAATTTCACATACGTAAAAAACAAATCATTAATTTTAATCGTATCGCGAGTATTAATATTCGTTTCCTCAAACCCAGGAAGCGCTTGTTCCAACACTTTTTTGTCTAACGACGGGGACGCGTACTCGATCTGTTTTCCCTTTCGCACAACTATTCCGATATCTTTATGCTCAATACTTTTGAGTTCCTTCTTATTAAGTAACTGCTTAGGATTATGTTTAGCAAGTAGCTTCAAATCAAGAAACACACTTTCTTCAACTGTAGTCAAAGGCTTTTGTACATAAGTCTTTTTGTAAAGATTTTCTACTGACTTTACATCTCCTGTTATTGCAAAAATTATTAAAAAACCTGCTGCCAATAATAATGTGATTGAAAAAAGAATCACTCCAATATAAGACAACAGAAATCTCATTTTAATTGACATTTGTTTCACTCACTCGGTACTAAGATTTTATTTAGATTATCTTATTTTTGGCATGCTAGCTAATTTCGTAGACTACACACTCCAAAAATAATGTGCTATTTCAATTGAAATTAAGTGAACTATATCATATAAATC
>NZ_NTZO01000302.1 GCF_002559405.1 Bacillus sp. AFS001701
AATTTATTTCGAAAAAAATCCGTTTCAAGTAGTTCGCCTAGTTCACTTAAACAAGTTCTAGGGGCGTTTGATCTTACAATGTTAGGTATCGGTGCCATCATCGGTACAGGTATATTCGTTTTAACTGGTGTAGCAGCTGCTGATTACGCTGGTCCAGCACTTGTTCTTTCATTTATTATCGCAGGTTTAGCTTGTACATTCGCTGCACTTTGTTACTCTGAATTTGCATC
>NZ_NTZO01000303.1 GCF_002559405.1 Bacillus sp. AFS001701
TAATTATTTCCATTAGTAATTAATTGTTACACTTCCGCTAAAAAATTCTATTCCATCAGATTGATTTTCTAAGTAAAAATAATGAGGTTCAGAATATAGTACTTTTATAGTACTAGAATCAGAAACATGTGCGTAATTCCAACTTTCACCTACACTTATATATCCATATCCAGTTTGTTGATATAGATGAGTCCCAATTTTATATTTCCCTGAGGCCCTATTATCTTTATTTGGTGTAGTAGAGAATCTAACGACGTTCCCTTTTTTTAGTTTAACGCAAACTTTACCTAATACTCCGTGATACATTTTATATGTAGAGGAATAAGATGCGGCTAATGCTGTAGGCGCCATCATAACAAGTAATAAAGCTAAACTAGATAATGTTACTAAGAACTTTTTCTTCATTTTAATTCACTCCTTGATATGTATTAGAATTTTATTATATTTCAGATTCTCTATTAATTAGTTTCAATAATGCGAAGAAAAGATACAATTTTGAAACATTAATGATCGTTTAGGTATCTAATAATTCAACAATTGCTACGAATTTTATAATTAGCACAAAATTTATTTACTATATTGTTCCAAAAGTTAAAAATCCTGTTTCATTTTTAGGATTTCAAATATTCGGGCATGTACTAATTTCACGAAATTCTGGTCACAATTGAAGAAAATACAAAAAATCCACAAGGAGCTTCAATTCCCTTGTGGATTTTCTTTATAAATAAAGTACTAATGATTTTATTAATGGGATCTCTTTCACTAATTCTGATCACTTTCAGGTAATTTATCAAAATCCTTAAGCAATCCTTGAATATTTTTCTCGTAAACAGAACCAATCTTTACAATAGGTGGTTCAGGACGCGTACGTGCATAAATGCTTTCGTAAATATCTTCTATTTCTTCGCCTGTTAAGTCACCTCTTTTTAGCAGCTCTTGTGCGATTGAGTGTACAAAATCGGCGTGGTCAGTAACAAGTTTTTTTACTTGGCTCATTTGGTCCTTTAGAAGAAGGTTAATTTTTGGTCGTAGTGCTCTAAGACCTTCTGCTTGTGAGCCTAATGCATTCCAGCTGAATAACTCATCGCCCATTCCAACTAAACCTAAATATGCACCACCAAGTAGGGTTGCTTGTTGCAGATCAGATGTGACACCGTTTAATTTTTTGTGGAGAAACTCTTCTTCTACTGCTCTAGCTGCCAAACAAACTTGGATTGCTGCAAGTATTTCGCTGTCGCTTCGATTATATCTTTCTGTTGTTGGCTTAGTCGCAGCAAGACCAAGTGCGTCACCCCTACGAATAATTGTTACCTTCCATACTCGATCATGTGGCTTTAACAAATATTGAGCTACGGCGTGACCTGCTTCATGATACGCCACATTTCTCTTCTCATCTTCACTCATGGATCTAAGTGGCTGCTTAAGTCCCCACTCATACGTTTCCATTGCATCTCGGAAGTCAGTGTAATTTGCAACATCAGCACCTCGCTGATGAGCAATTACGACAGATTCATTCACTATATGTTTAATTTGTGCTGGACTATATCCAATCGTATCAAGAGCAGCTCGCTCTGGTGTTAAAGATGAATCGATTTTCACCTTTTTTAGATAATATTGGAAAACATCAATACGACCATCATAATCTGGAGAATCTACCCAGAGTTTTCGGTCAAAACGCCCTGGTCGTAGTAATGCTTGATCAAGTACATCAGGTAAATTTGTAGCTGCAATCGTCAAAACCGCAGGGCGCTCTGCTTTCTTTTTACGTAACCCGAGTGAGCGAAGAAATTTTGCTATTTTAGAACTATCAATGTTAGGAGGATCCATTTGTAGTAAAAGCTCATTCAATAATCCAGAACCCATTCCCATACCGAACAATCCACCACCACCGGCTCCCCCTCCTTGACGAGACATACCAATTGCGTCGACTTCATCGATAAAAATGATACACGCTCCGTAAATATTAGCTAACTTTCTAGCCTTTTTGTAAATTCCCATTACTTTCAAATTCCCTACACCAAAGAACATGTTTTGAAAACTTGGAGCCGAGGCATAAGCAAAAGGTACTTGGGCCTCATTCGCAATAACCTGTGCAAGATAAGATTTCCCTGTACCAGGAGGACCACAAAGCAGCAATCCACGAATTGCCTCTCCTCCCATCTCTTTAAACGTTTTAACACCTTTTAATAGTGTTACGATTCGTTTTGCATTTTCAACAATCTCAGGGTTTCCACGATAATCATCCCACGTCGATCCAGTCTCACCAGGTAAAATCCAATAAGTACGACCTCTGGCTAGAAACCAGAAAATTGCTACAAATTGAATGATCGCCATGAAAATCATAACGGCGAACTGAAATAAAAGACTAACAATCGATATTGCTACACTCCAGTATGTTGGCCCCCCTTTAGTAAGCACAACACCAATAAAAACAATAACAGCTAACCAAATTAATACTCTTCGCCATTTAATCCATTGATATTTTGTCATAAACATTACTTCCTTCTAGGGAATTTTTTGAATATTCTATGAAAAAATTAGCCCATTGGTGCCTAGAAATATATGTATGCAAAAACTAAATAAATTTGTGTATTTAAATAAAATAAAAAAC
>NZ_NTZO01000304.1 GCF_002559405.1 Bacillus sp. AFS001701
TTAGTATTAGTTAATAAAGATCGAAAATTACCAGATGGTTATGAACCAAACGATCTTATCTATCCATCAATACAATTAAATGGAGCAGTAAAAGATAAAACTAGAATGAGAAGTGAGGCTGGACATGCATTAGAGAAGTTATTTGCTGGTGCATCTTCAGATGGTTATACATTAACAGCAATTTCTGGATACCGTTCGTACGATCGCCAAGTTTCTTTATACAATAATTACCTTTCTACACATGGAGAGGAATGGACTAAAGCATATAGTGCACTTCCAGGAACGAGTGAGCATCAGACTGGATTAGCGATGGATGTTTCTTCACCGTCATTTGGTAATGCTTTAGAAGTTGATTTTGCTAAAACGCCGGAAGGAAAATGGTTAGCAGAACATGCACATGAATACGGCTTTATTATTCGTTATCCAGAAGATAAAGTAGACATAACAAACTATCACTATGAGCCATGGCATATTCGATACGTTGGAAAAGAATACGCTACTTATTTATATACGCATCATCTTGCACTTGAAGAAGCGATGCCAGCTAAAAAATAATAATAAAAAGGCATGTCTCACTAATTTGAGAAATGCCTTTTTTCTACTGATTGATTAGTGTATTTGCCATACCTAGTGCTTTGCGGGTTTGTTTTTGTTTAATGTAATAGTTAAACAATTCTTTTTTCGACTGATTGATTAAATAAACGAAACCTACTTTTTTGAAAAATGGTAATGAATATTCGGCCAAGTATTGATGATATTCTTGTTCTTTTTCTAAGATTAAAAGGTCTAATAAGGTGAATAAGTTGATAAAAAGTTTGTCGTTTTTCTTTGAAGCTATATCAAACCCTTCACTTACAAACTTTAATAATTCACCCTTAGGTAAAAGTTCTCCATAGTATGAGCTTCGTATAAATCCTTCTAGAGAAAGTAAATACGGTACAGACTTAGAATCTTTCAATTTCATAGACTCAAAATAGTATTTTTTTGCTAATTCATAATTTTTTCTTCGGTAATATTCGAAGGCCAAATTATGATATACCCTTGCTTTTCGGTCTGATGATCTACAAATTTCACAGCTTTGAATTAAGTTTTCAAATCTTTTAATCGTCTCAGTAAATTCTTCATTATCTTTAACTTGTATTAGCATAAGCATTTCTGAATCGATTACTCGAAGATAGGAATTAATACTTTTAAAATACTGACGTGCTTTATCAGCATAAAAATAAGCCATTACGGGCATTTCATTAGAATGGTAAGCTGAAGCTAAATGATAATAATATTCTTCATTTGTATACTCTTCATTATTAATTTTCTTCAAAACTTTCATAGCAAGTAAAGGTTCATGGTTTGTTAAGTGATAAATACCTAACACATGTCTAAAAAGATTTATTTCATAAGGTGACAATTTATGCTTCATTTTTTTTATTTCATCAATGAGCTCTTTTGCTTCATACATTAAATTACGAATTAATAAATATCTGATACGAAGTAATTTATATTGATTAATATAATTTGAAATTTGAATCAACTCTTCCTGCTCGAGTTCTAAGTTGATTTCTTCTATTTCGTCAAATAGCTGCATTACAATAGCCTGCTGCCAACTATTTATACGCATTTTTATATTTTTTAATTT
>NZ_NTZO01000305.1 GCF_002559405.1 Bacillus sp. AFS001701
TAATCAAATTATTATTAAAAATATTAAAAATACATTACAATAAACTTATAAAAACTTTAAAGTTTTGTATTGTTCGAAACAAAAGCGATTTAAATCAAAAATTTAAATGGTTTTTTTTTATGTATAAACTAATTTTTCCTATATAAGATAAGGATCAATTGAATTGTTTTTACCTGATTTAATATTGGGGTTAAATCATAATTTACTAAATTTTGAAATAAGAGGAAGTGCAAAGTTTTACAAAGGGGATAAATACATGAGGAAAAAACAAATAGGTGTTACGGTTATCGTAATCAATTTTAATAAAGAGAACTATATAAAAGAATGTATTAATTCACTTAAAAAACAAACAATGAAACAGCTTGAGGTTGTGATTGTTGATGATGGCTCCACAGATAATAGTGTTTCAGTTATTAAAAAGGAAATTAGACGATATAAGAACTTCCGATTAATTGAGCAAAAAAATGGAGGACCAGGTGCTGCAAGAAACAAAGGGATTTCAGCAGCTAAAGGTGAGTATATTGCATTTTTAGATAGTGATGATACAGTAGATGCAGATGTTTACAAAAGTATGTTTGATGAAGCAATAAAACATAATGCTGATACTGTAGTTGGGGATATCACATGTTTTAATGAAAAAAGAAAATGGCGACTTATGTATATGGATGATTTGTTTAAGAAAAATCTTAACCCTGTTAGACATATTAGGAATTCAAAAGATTTACATGTCACGCCAAGTGTATGTAACAAGTTATTTAAAAAGCACTTATTATCAGTTTACAATATTATGTTTGATCAAGACTTACGTGTTGGAGAAGATCTGTTATTTACACAAAAAGCTTTATTTAAATCGAATAGAACGGTAGTTATAAACAAAAGTGTACTAAATTATCGAGTTGAACAAAATGGGGCAAGTTTAGTACAACAAGCAGATTTAACATTTTTTGAAGGATTAGTAGAGACTCAAAAAAGGTTAGTTTCATTCCATGAAGAAAACAATACGATTATACGTCTGTTTCCGATTGAAAAGAGGCAATGGATCTTCTTTTGCCAAAGTATCATAAATAAACGAAAAAAGTTTACGAAAAAAGATATTTTCAATTTGTATGCAATAGGAGAAAAATATATTCAGTCTATAAATTATAGAAATATTTTAAAGGGTAGTCGTATGTACCAAGGATTGTTTTATGCAATTTTTAATGAAGGTACACCCGATGATTTATACAAACTACTTTTACTAATGGATACATTGGATATTAGTCGAGAAACCGTTGAAATAAAGGGTTTAACTTATAGTTTTTTAGTAAATCATTTTCCACAGTGGAAACATTTTTTAGAAATTAAAGGGTTTAGTCTTTGTCAAAAGGTTGAAGATATCTCCCTTTCAGAAGACACATTAACAATAAAAGGTTTTGCTTTTATTAACGGGATTAGTACGAATGGTAGTGTGAAAAAGATTGTCTTTAAAGAAATGAAAACAAAACAAGAAATTGAATTTCCACTTGAGAATGTTATACGTAAAGATGTTAGTTATGTTCAAGGTAATAACCAAATCAATTTTGATGAGTCTGGTTATGAATGTATAATCGAAAACTTATCAACACTACTTGATTACGGTAGCTGGAGTGTTTGGATGACAGTTTCAGATCGTAATAAAACAGTTACTGAACCTTTAAAAGTAGGTTTATACAAACAAACTAAAAAAACTCGACCTTATTTAATTGATAACAGAAAAATTGCACCGTATTACAAAAAGAGAAATCTATCTTTCCGCGTTGTTGAGATGCCTGTGGCCAAGCAAATGAAATTTAATATTGGACGAGTAAAACGAGTTGTTCGTCCAGTCGTAAAGTTTGCTTACAAAAAACAATGGCATACAGTTATGGTTTATTGTCTGTATTTATTATTTTATCAATTTATGAAGAAAAAAGAGCTATGGTTAATTGGTGAACGACACGATACAGCACAAGATAACTCATATCATTTATTCAAATATATTCGAAGAAAGTACCCGCAAATTAATGCGTACTATGTAATAGATAAGAATAGTCCTGATTATAACCATATAGCACATCTTGGACATATTGTACAATTTGGTAGTATGATGCATAGTTTGATTTTACTACTTTCGACTAAAACAATTAATAGCTATGCGGAAGATCCAAATATGTATACTGAAGCTTATCGATACATTGTTGAGGAGCGACCTGAAATTCAACGAAACGAACGAATCTTCTTACAACATGGAGTCATTGGGGTTAGTCGTGTAAGTCATGTACTGCATAAGAATAAAGTTGATTACAAAAAGTTTGTCGTTTCTAGTGAATTTGAAAAAGAACATATCATCTCTGAATTTGGTTATGAAAAGGACGAAGTAATCGTTACTGGACTTCCAAGATGGGATGCACTTGTTGATGAAAGTAAAGGAAATGAGATTTTATTAATGCCAACGTGGCGATCATGGAATAGATCAAAGGAAGCGCTTGAAGAATCAGAGTACTGGGAACGTTATATGAAATTACTTCATAATAAACAATTACATGAACTCCTTGAAAAGAAAGATTTAACATTAACTTTTTATCCTCATTATCAAACGCAATTATATATGCCAGAATTCAAATCGCCTCATGACCGTATTAAAGTCATGGTTCAAGGAGAAGAAACTGTACAATCTCTTTTAAAGCGTCATAGTGTGTTAATTACTGATTATTCAACTGTATCATTTGATTTTTCATATCTAGAGAAACCTGTATTATTCTATCAGTTTGATTACAATGAATTTTACACAAAACACTATAATGAAGGACCAATTACGCAAAATCGTTTATTCGGTCCTGTCACAGATAAAGAGAATGAGGTAATTTCTATTTTAGAAAATATGGTTAATAATCGTAATAAATGGAAAAAGAAAGCTAAGAAAAATCCATATATTATCAAACCAAAAGTTTCTCACACAGAACTTGTGTTTAAATCAATTGTAAATTAAATTTACAATTTACTTGTTTCAAAAGTAGAATAAAAAAGTATTTTACTAGGAGAAATCGTATAGTGCCACAACCAATATAACAAATTGTTAATCGAAAAACTGTCATTGCAAGTTTTGCATTGGCAGTTATTTTTTTTTACATTTTTTTAACATGGACACTTATTTAGATTCACATAAAATCGTTAATCTTAAAT
>NZ_NTZO01000306.1 GCF_002559405.1 Bacillus sp. AFS001701
CAAGAACCTAACGTAATTGCTCAGTTAATTGAAGATGCAATCGAAACATATTCTCAGATCCTTATTAAACGTAATATTAAAATTCAAAAGAACTTAGATGAGACGATTATCGCAAATGTTGATCCAGATCGTTTTCAACAGGTAATCCACAATTTACTTGATAACTCAATTCGTTACACACCTTCAGGTAAAACGATTTATATTACACTATTTCAAGATAAACAAGTCACGTTGGAAATATTAGACGAAGGAAAGGGAATTCCGTCTGAAGAGATTCCTCATTTAGGAGAAAGATTTTATCGAGTCGATAAAGCAAGATCTAGAAACGAAGGTGGAACTGGATTAGGACTTGCCATCGTAAAGCATATTATTGACCAACACAATGGTAAGATAAAATTTATGAATATAGATGGTAAAGGCTTGAAGGTTATTATTACTTTGCCGATATTTGATATATAATAAATGTGAAAAAGAGTCCTCGAACCTGGACTCTTTTTCTTATACAAAATTTGAAATACGTTCATAAATATGTTCAGGAATTTCTTCAGGAATTAAGTGTCCTGCTTCTGGATAAGTATATAAAGTTGAGTACCTTAAATCACGATGCAATCTTTCGCCTACTTCTAATGGAACTACTTTATCTTTTTCACCCCAAATTAATAGAGTAGGTACAGATATATTTTGTAAATCTTCAGGACTTAAATCCCCTTCTCGATCACGAATCATCTTTGTTAATGCTCTAAAAATTTCATCTTGTAAAAAAGGCTCCTTGTATCCGTTTATCATCTCATCATCGATTAACTTCTGATCATGAACAACTGAAATTAGTGAATTCATAATACCTTGTTTAGCTAAATGCCTTTTAATATATAGATAGAAAAAAGGAAAATATGATGAAATGATTAAATGTGGATTTGCCCTTCCTAAATAACCAGAACTACATAATAAAATCACTTTTTTAACAAGCTCCGGTTCTTTTTTTGTTACATATAAAGCAATTTGCCCACCCATAGAATGTCCGACTAAATAAATGTTTTGTAAACTTAAATGATTTACAAGAGAGATAACGACATTTGCAAAGTTATCATACGAATATTTAAAATTTAACTGTTTTCCACTTTTACCAAACGGGGGTAGGTCAATTACGACAACAACATGATCTTTTGAGATAAAAGGGATTAGTCTTCGGAAACTGAAGCAAGATGATAAAAAACCGTGAATTAATACAAATACTTTTGAATCTTGCTTATTGCTATTATGGTATCCGTAAAGTTCATAATAAACATCAAGTCCAGAAACCTTATATGTTGACTGCATTGTTCCAGAATGATTCATCATCCAAACTCTCCTTTAAGTTTTGGATTATTATGTCCAAACGGAAGGAATACATTCTTTATCTAAGTAATGCTCTGTATGTCACCATATGATATGCAAATCGCTAAAATACTTTTAAATTATAAGTTTTTCGTCAATTCTAATAGAGACAAAGTATTTATTTAAAATAATTGAAATAGCCCAACCTTTAAAGTGACTATAATAAGTAAAGGGATTTTAGAAAAGAAGTGCCATTTATGAGTAGTAAGCAAACTTTAAAAGTTGGTCTGTGTGTGCTAAAATTTATTTAGTGGAATTGAACGAAAATTAGGAGTGTTTTGAATGGCACAAAACTACAATATTGGAAAAGTTTACACTGGTAAAGTAACAGGGATTCAAACGTATGGTGCCTTTATTTCACTTGATCACCAAACACAAGGACTAGTACATATTTCCGAAATTATTAATGGATATGTTCGTGATATTCGAGACTATATTTCTGTTGGGCAATTAGTAAATGTACGTGTACTGTCTATTGATGAGATGACAGGAAAAATAAGTTTGTCTTTAAAAGGAGCAAGTATCGATCAAGGATTTAATGGTGACGAGAACTTAAAACATGCAGCTAGACTATTAAGAGAACTTAAACCAGATGGATTTAGCACCCTGCATAAAAAATTAAATGAATGGCTTCGCGTTGAGATGAAGAAAGAAAATATGACGAATTAAAAAGGAAGGGGATTTACCCTTCCTTTTTAAATCTTAGAAAAGTATAGATAAAAAGAGACTAATTTCGTCTGAGATTTATCTAACTTCATTTGTTTCAGGATGTGTTCCTAGCTCTTCTGAAGGTTTAAATAATAAGCCAAGGTTAATTAATCCTGAAATACCAACGATACCATAAATAATTCGAGCAAAAGCAGAATCTGCACCACCAAAAATTGCTGCAACTAAATCAAATTGAAAAAATCCAATTAAACCCCAGTTTATAGCCCCAATAATTGTAAAAATAAGTGCAATACGTTGTAATGTACTCATATAGGTTAACCTCCTTTTTATGACCTTCTAACATAGCTTTCCTCATTTGTTTTTGTTTATGTACTAAAAAATAATTATAAGAAGAAATGTCTTTTCATTTTTTGTTAATTTTTTCACATAAATATAATTGCATTTACTTGCTTTCAATTATTTAATTAGGTACATTGTAAAGGTATTACAACTATTTAAGGAGGTTTGATGTATGACTTCTCATATTAAATTTGACTATTCAAAAGCAAAAATGTTTTTTCAAGATCATGAAATATCATATTTAAGGGATGCAGTGAAATTATTTCACCATACAATTCATGAAAAAACAGGTGCAGGTAGCGACTTTCTAGGGTGGGTAGAGTTACCTAATGACTATGACAAAGAAGAATTTTCTCGAATTCAAAAAGCAGCAGAGAAAATTAAATCAGATTCAGACGTTCTTTTAGTAATTGGTATCGGTGGATCTTATTTGGGTGCTCGCGCTGCAATTGAAATGTTACAACACTCTTTTTTTAATATTGCTTCTAAAGAGGAAAGAAAAGCACCTCAAGTTTTCTTCGTAGGAAATAATATTAGTTCTACATATATGCACGATTTAACTCAAGTTTTAAAAGATAAGGATTTTTCTATTAATGTTATCTCAAAATCTGGGACAACTACTGAACCAGCTATTGCATTCCGTATTTTTAGAAAGCTGTTAGAAGAAAAATATGGTGTTGAACAAGCTAAACACCGTATTTATGCTACAACTGATAAAGCACGAGGGGCATTAAAAACTGTTGCTGACGAAAAGGGATATGAAACATTTGTTATTCCTGACGATGTTGGTGGACGTTATTCAGTATTAACTGCAGTAGGTTTATTACCCATTGCTGCAGCGGGTATTGATATTGAACAAATGATGAAGGGTGCACAAGATGCATATAAAGAATACAACTCTTCAGAATTAGAAGATAATCAAGCTTATCAATATGCAGTTGTTCGAAATGTTTTATATAACAAAGGTAAAACAATAGAGATGCTTGTTAACTACGAACCATCATTACAATATTTTGGAGAATGGTGGAAGCAATTATTTGGAGAGAGTGAAGGGAAAGACCAAAAAGGTATCTATCCATCTTCAGCAAACTTCTCAACAGATTTACATTCTCTTGGACAATATGTACAAGAAGGTCGACGTGATTTATTTGAAACAGTTTTATCTGTTGAAAATCCTCGCCATGAATTAACGATTGAACTTGAGGATAACGACTCTGACGGATTAAATTATCTTGCTGGTAAAACTGTAGATTTTGTTAATAAAAAAGCTTTTGAAGGTACAATATTAGCTCATGCTGACGGTGGGGTACCAAATCTAATTGTTTCATTACCAAAATTAGATGAGTATACTTTCGGTTATACAGTATACTTCTTTGAACTAGCTTGTGCGATGAGTGGATATTTACTTGGTGTAAATCCGTTTGATCAACCAGGTGTTGAAGCATACAAGAAAAACATGTTTGCATTATTAGGTAAACCAGGATTTGAAGAACTAAAAATGCAATTAGAAGAACGCTTAAAATAATATAAAGACAAAAGGACCGTTGTTAAATTTACTTTAACAGCGGTTTTTTTATTGAAATTACAAATTAATATTCATGTTTTTACTTAATAAGAAAATACTATTGAAAAAGGAGGAGAAAAGCATGTATCCTTTAAAATCAAAATTAGAGAATGCAATATTTCCGCTTAATGACATTGAGGGGAAATTAAAAAATCATGGATTTGTAATTGGAGCAAATTGGGAATATGATCATGGGAGTTTTGATTTATTAATGCAGGATGATGACGGGTATCAATATTTAAGATTACCCTTTAATGTTACTTCAGGTTCGTTAGATATGAATGGAGCAGTTATCCAATTTGATACTCCCTTTTTATTAACTCATATTTATAATGAGGGGCTAGATGATAATGTTGGTTTAGAGGGGAATTTAACTGGATCATTAAACCAGTTCCAAGAACCAATTGAAAAAGATGGAAAAGTTCCTAGAAAATATCAAATAAAAGGGTTTGAAATTCTTAAGAGAATTGAGGACGAACTTTTATAAAAAAAAGAGCCAAATCTCTTGGATTGGCTCTTTTTTGATAGCAATTGTTAAGTAAGTAAGATAAGAAAATCATCTTTTGCAATTTTAATACTTTTATCTGGTCTGATGATTGTTTGTTTATCGCGAATGATTCCAATAATCATTTTATCGTTGTTTAATTCTTCAACTACAATATCGAAATAAAATTTTCCAATCATTTTTTGTTCAACTTCCAATATTTTTACTGTAAAGTTTTCTAATTGATTTGTTAACTTAAGTACAACATCTGAATATCCTCTATGCATAATCGAACCTGACATTACAAAGGAAGTTAACAAATGCGCTTCAATTATTTCATTGGCGCCAGCTCGATTTGCGTTAATAACTTGATTTTTGGTTAAGATTTCTGCGATACAGTTTATTGATTGGTTGAGACCTTTCGTAGCGATGATTGTTAAAATTGTTTGCATATCAGCATCTTGCTCATTTTTATTTTGATCTGCCGTAATTAAGATTGTATTGGCAAATTTAATATTTGCTCTTTCTAAAACCGAGTCATTGGAGGCAGAGCCTTTTACAAAGTGCACTTTTTCTAAATCAGGAGGTAATAACTCTAAACTTTCATCAATTAATACAATATAGACCTGGTTTGAAGATGCACGTAGTTGTTTAATAACATTTTTAACTCGTTCATTCCAACCTACTATTATAATATGGTTCCTTTTCGTAAATGTAAGAGCACCTCTAAAATCCGCGTCCTGGTTCCTAAATGTTTGTGCTGTGAATGAAATCATATAATAAGAACCAAACCCAGTACCAAGTAAAATTAATATAACTGCAAAAAAACGTCCAACTGGAGATAGAGGTACATAATCACCGTAACCTACTGTAAATGTAGTTACTATTGACCACCACATACCGTCCCAAACAGTTGGAAAAGTAAATGGCTCAGCGAAATGGATGATTGATCCAAAAATAGCAATCAACGATAATAAAATTAAAGTAATTTTTAATAGTGTATAGGATTTAAAATAGATAGGCTGGTTACGAAATACTTTCAAGCTAATACCTCCATCGCAATTTCGTAACACTTATTTTTACCAATAAGCAATAACTTATCACTACTATATACTTTCTATTTCAATTCCACGGATGTTTTCTATTTGTTCAATATCATAATAAATTTCTGTCGTTCTTCGTTTATTAAACACTAATAATTTCATTTGGACATAATGTTCATCATTATTTAATCCTTTTATTTTAATGTTCTTAACTGTAATATCCTGAGCTGTAATTTGATCAATGACAATATTTATATTTTCGCTTCCTATTACTGTTAGCTTTAAACTTATATCTCTTTCTTTTAATCTTTTAGGACCAAGCTTGTTAATTAAGTAAGGAATTAATTCTACACTTATTATTAATAAGCCTACGCCTGCTAAAGCCTCGGCGTAAAAGCCAGCCCCAACAATTATTCCGATACCCGATGCGCCCCAAATCATAGCAGCTGTTGTTAATCCAGCTATTGTATCATTACCTCTTCGGAGAATTACACCAGCTCCAACGAAACCGATTCCTGATACTATTTGAGCTGGTAAACGTAACGGATCCATGGTTATATTTAAATAATCACTTCCATGAAATGAAAAAGCAGAACTAATAGAAACAATTGTTAATAGGCAACTCATTATTGAAATAACAAGGCATGTCTTTAATCCAAGAGGTTTTCTTTTTAACTCTCTTTCTAAACCGATAACAGAACCTAACATTGCTGATACTAGTAATTTTATGAGGATATCTGGTTGTAGATCCATTTTCTAAACCCCTTTTCTATATAGTTTATGGCTAATTCGACATTGCGTATTACACTTCCTTCGTACTATATATAAATTTTTTTATCGTTTATAAAAAAAATAAAAAAAAGGGCTTGTCATAATCTAAATGGAATGTTATATTTATATACGTCGCCAAGATGGTTCGACAAAAATCGAAATGAAGTAATAAAAAATAAAAAAAATATTGACTCGCTGTTGAAGAGATGTTAATATGAAAAAGTCGCAAATGACGCGACAAAGTGAACTTTGAAAACTAAACAAAACATGAAGTAAACGTCAATTATTAGTTTTTTGAGCAGTACAAGATTTAAACTTAACT
>NZ_NTZO01000307.1 GCF_002559405.1 Bacillus sp. AFS001701
TAAAGAAAAAAAATTAAATATATTAAGTGAAAATAACTAAAATAGCTCAAAAAAAAATCGACTTCTCAGCCGATTTTAGTTACGATTTTAAAATAATATACGTAAGGCCAATTGCGCCAGAATTAAATGTTTTGTTTTCGACAAGAGTGAGGTTGCGTTTATATTCCGAGGCCTTAAATAAAGGTAGACCATTTCCTATAATAACTGGTGAAATCGTAATTTTAATTACATCAATTAAATCAAGTTCCATAAGAGCATGGGCAAACCTTGGACTACCTAAAATAATAATATCTTTACCTGGCTGTTTTTTTATGTTTTTAATTTCTTCCTCAATATTTTCTTTTACTAATTTTGTATTATTCCATTCAGCTTTTTCAAGTGTCGTAGAAAATACAACTTTTGATGTCTCCTCAATCCATTTAGCATGTTCAATTTCATATTCTGATGCTTCAGGGTTAGAAGGTACTGATGTCCAATAATTTTCCATCATTTGATATGTTCCTCTACCCCATAACACGGTGTCTACAGTACTTAAAATTCCTCTAGCATGCTTTTCTAATTCTTCATTATAAGATACCCATCCAATATCCATTTCACCCTTTGGTCCTTCTACAAAGCCATCTAAAGAAGAGTGTAAAAATAAAATCACATTTCTCATAAAATCCTCCTATGTACTGAGTTATAGTAGTTTTCTTATTTTTATATAAACAGAGAATTACTAACTGTTTTTATTTTTTAGAAGATATTTTTCTTCTTAAATCCTTTTCTTATATTCTAACCGTTTGTTTTTATTTATTTCATTTTCTCAGCCAACTCTAAAATAATGCCTTCTGGGCCACGAACGTAGCATAACTTATAACTATCTTCATATTGCTGTATTTCACTAAAGATTTCTGTGCCCTTCTTTTTCAGTTTTGCAATAATAGCTTCTATATCTTCAACTGCAAAACAAATATGTCGAATACCCAGCGTATTCGCAAGAGGTTGCCGAATATCTCTTTCATCTGACGGCGTATAAAATTTGACTAGCTCGATCCATGCCTGACCATCTGGCATCCCCAATCCTACACATGCCGTTTTAACATCATTAAGCCCAACTATCCTGTCCAACAGTTCTCCATCCAATTCCCATTCCGCTTTCACTTCAAGTCCAAGATCAAGAAAAAACGCTTTTGCCTCTGAAAGATCATTTACGTTTATACTCACATGATCTATTCTATTGATCTTCAAATCTTATACCTCCTGTGTTCCTGGTATTCTCAATACATGTATTAGTGTAGGTTTTGTTTTAAATTACAATTCGCTTAAAATAGAAAATATCCTTCTTCAACAAACCTGTCGCTTTAGTTCAATAAAAAAACCGACTTTTCAGCCGATCGTGTTGTT
>NZ_NTZO01000308.1 GCF_002559405.1 Bacillus sp. AFS001701
GAAATTCCCTCCTATCTTTTTGAATTTTAATAACTATTAAAATTACTACAATCTACTATAAGCAAATAGCGTGCCAAGTTTTAAAGTCTAATTTTAAAGAAAATTTATGTGTTTTCTGGATTTGTTGGTTCTTTTGGGTGGTATAATAGAACCAAAAAGAACTGATTGGAGGGAATTAGATGAAGAAAAACTCACTTACTTTGATTACAGGGAGTAAAAAAACAAGACAAGCTCTGTCTAATCAGTTAATTCTATTACTAGAAGATTATTTAAATATTAAATCCTATGCAATTGAGGACTGTGAGTTATTAGAGTTTAAAGACGATATAATTCTTTTTTCTTCTGAAGAAGCAAAGAATGAAACTGAAAAAATAGCTACAGTGAGTGGTAAGCATGTCATGGTAGGAAAGAGAACACTTAATCATGAGAATGTTGAAAAACTATTAAGGATTGAGGAGGGGACAAATGTATTAGTTGTTAATGATGATTTTCATTCTACGGTTGAATTAATACAGTCCCTTTACCAATTAGGAATCGACCATGTAGAATATTTCCCATTTAAAAATGATCAATTATATTATCCAAATATAAGCATTGCAGTATCTCCTGGTGAAACTCATTTAAGTCCTTCCTATATTAAAGAAGTAATTGATATAGGAGTTCGTCTTTTTGATATCTCCGCTATACTTCAAATTGTTGAAATCTGTAACCTTAATAAAAACATTTCATCATTAATTTCGGAAAAATATATTAGAAATATTATTGAATTGCAAAGAGAACTTTTACATGCAGAGCAAAATGAGAAAAAAGTAAATAGGCATTTACAAAATGTTGTAGATACGGTTGATGATGGTATTTTAGCGTTAGATAATTATGGAAACATAACGGTATTTAATGAAAAACTTTCTTTACTTTTTCAAGTACCTATTGAGAATGCGTTAGGAAAACATGTAGACAATGTTATTGAACTGCAAAATGTTAAGGAGTTTATTTTTAATGGATTTGAAGAATTTAAATTTTTTTCCATCAATAACATTGATTTAGTCATCTATCGATTCTATATAAAAGATGATGAAAGAGTTGTAGCTACTTTTAAAAGTGTAAACAGAGCTTCTGAAATTGAAAAAACTGCTCAAAGAGAGCTTAGAAATCAAGGTTTTTTTGCTAGATACGATTTTAAAGATATAATTGGCGAGCATCAATCCATATCAGCATGTAAAAATATTGCCAAAAAACTTGCAATCACAGAGCACCCGATATTAATCCAAGGTGAGACAGGTACAGGTAAAGAACTCTTTGCTCATGCTATGCATCAACAATCTAATCGGAAAAATGGACCTTTTTTAGCAGTTAATTGTAGTGCTTTTACGGAGAGTTTATTAGAGAGTGAACTATTTGGTTATGACGAAGGTACCTTTACAGGAGCTAAAAAAGGTGGGAAAAAAGGGTTGTTTGAAATTGCAAGTGGAGGGACATTATTCTTAGATGAAATTGGTGATATTAGCCTAAACGTACAGTCACATTTATTGCGTGTACTTCAAGAACAAGAGATTCGCAGAATTGGAGGTAGAAAAATTATTCCAATTAATGTACGGATAATTGCTGCAACTAATAAAGATCTTCATCTTAAAATGGCTGACGGTTCATTTCGGTCAGATTTGTTTTACAGATTAAACGTTTTAAATTTATACATTCCACCGTTGCGATCTCGGAAATTGGATATACCTTTGTTAGTAAATCATTTTGTTACAAAAAGTGGTAAAAAAGTGATGATCGATAAAGACGTTTTAGAAAAATTATATCATCATGAATGGAACGGAAACATTAGGGAACTAAAAGGAGTACTCGATTACATGCTCACTGTCTGTGAAGGAGGGATTATTACGCTAAAAGATTTTCCTAATCATATTCAAACAAAAACTAATCGATTAAAGACGATAGAAAAAACGGAATATGAATTACCAAGTAGTGTCCTTGAGGTACAAGAATCCATTACAATACTAGAGTCAATAAAAAATTTAAATGACATAGGAAAGATAGCAAGTAGAGAAGCCATTTCAGCTCGAAGTGAGGAGATTGGTAGATACTTAACCTCACAGCAAATTAGACTCCGATTAAATACAATGGAACAAAAAGGATTTGTTATTAAAGGTAAAGGAAGAGCAGGCACAAAAATTACTTCCTTAGGTACTGATTATTTATATTTCTTAAAGGGGAAATTAGTTGAATATGATTATATCTATTAACCAAAAATTTTGTTGATTAACGGAATGATAATACCGAATATTATTGGAAGAGATAAGAAACCAAAACTCAACGTAACTAATTTTCCATGTAAAGGGTACAGGCCTTGCATAGAGAAAGCCTAAGGGTAATGAGTTACCTAGTAATGATGATAACCAAGACATTCATGGCAAAAAGTACTGAAGGGTTCAAACAAGACATAATTGTACGATTGGAGTTAACCAGTTACTCGTAGACGGCGGTTATGACACTGATTCACGGCTTGATCTTTAATGCTTTCATAGATTACTAGATTAAGTAGGTTACATAGCGAATCACTTGAAAGAGAACGGTGTAGGGCGTGGAGACGCACCGTAAGACAGTAGTCTATAAGCTATGTGTTAGGAGAGAACTCCTGGCGGTCGTTGCAACGTCTATACATACGGATACCATAACTCAGTAGTGCTGAGAAATTTATTTTGTATGGAAAGGCAGATTTTAACCTCATTTTTTCACAAGGGGTTAGTCTGCCTTCCAGCCGTTGTCCATTCCTCGATGGCTGAGTTTAAAAGTCTTTAAGGTCAAAGTCAAGAACATAAAAACAAAAAGATAAAAAGAATATTAGAATCGGGGATAGAGGTTAAGTGGTAGTGGATGATAAGTTTACTTTTGGATGTGTGGGTAACCCTGGTTTTGGGTTATCCATGCAGAGAAAAGTTAACTTATAGACCGTAACGAAGTGAAGGGCTTAGGGTTTATAAAATTGTAAATATATTAATGAGAGGTATAAAAATGAATTTTCAAAAGTGAAACGTTTTATTCGATTATTGAAATTTTTGGAAAGGTTTTCTTTTGTATTCTTAATTTAGGAATATTTTTCTAAATTTTGAAGAAATAGGAGTTGTAATTTATGAAAAAAATTTTAACTAGTATTTTGACTGTTGCTTGTGTTATAGGATCTGTAAAACCTGCTTTTGCAGATACAGCTTCAACTACAAAACCAAATGTGACATATGGATCGACTTCTGAATTTGGTTATAAAGAATTTATGGGGCCATGGCAAAATGATAAATGGAATTACTATGCTTATTCTTATAAATATTCTAATTGGGATAAAGATATATATAATGCTGTTAATTCAAATTCCTCAGTTACAGTAACAGCTCAATCAGAAACACAATATAGTTTGTCAGGTTCAACTGAATTTGGTATAAAAAAATTGCTCAAGCTAATCTAAATGGAACATTTGGACAAACTTGGGGAAAATCGTATTCTGTACAATTTTCTGCTGTTAAAGGTAATGTTTATGAATTATGGAGTGCAAATAGAGTAAAAGTTGAAAAGTATCAATATAAATACAAACCTTTTTTAAGTACTACGTATACAACTTTAAAAAGTCAGGCTAATGATAAAGATGGAACAGAAAAATGGTTTTGGTCACATAAATAAAGAATGAATAGAGGTCAATTTTTGAAAAACAAAAAAATATTGGGTGTGTTTTTTGCGTCATTATTACTCATCTTAAGTGCATGTAATTCAAATACTCATAAGGTAAATACTCATAAAGTAAATACAACGCAATCTATTGTAAAAAAATTAGAAGGTACAAATGAAAAGCAAAATAACTATTTGTTTTTTAACGAAGCTGAACCAGTAAAACAAATTACACTTTCTTTTTATGGTAACTATGACAAGAAAAAAATAACAAAAATTAACCTATACAAAGGTACTCAATTAGTTTCAAATAATACTTTAATATTGGATGATAGTATTCATGATGGTGGAAAGTTTAATTTCCAATTAAAGAGTTACGTTAAATCATTTGATATGGTTGAATTTGAAAATTCCGATGGTCCACTTTTTAAGCTGCATACAGGAAATTATACATTT